>DUKA01000095.1 GCA_013329615.1 Candidatus Bathyarchaeota archaeon | reverse complement strand
GGGTGACGCTCGCGGGGGATACGCGCAGCTTCTCAGCCAGGTTTTGGTTCTTTGCCAGTTCTCCGCTCTCGTTGAACGCGTATATGGCTTCTAGGTACTCTTCGACGCTCTCACTCATCCCGGGTCAGGGATTTTAAGCGCGCCTAAAATATAAAGTTTAAGCTTGCCTAAAAAACTAGGGGAGCCCATACATGAAGCGGGGCGTCTTCGCGTCGCAGCCCTCGGCGCGGTAGTCGATCCACTTCTTGATCTTTCCTGCCTCGATGAGCTCGTCGAGGACCTCGATGAAGGGGTTGACTATGCTGACGCCGTAATCGCGGCGGAGCGCCTTCCACTGCTCCTGATCGACGCCGTAGGCTTTCGCCCAGTGGGTCTTGTCGAGTGCGTACCATAGGCGCAAGAAGTCGAGATTCGCGACGCCGAGGATGCTCAGGATCCCCTCCCTGAGAATCTTCTTGCTCAGCTTGAGGTCGTGGACCTTGTAGTTGGGGTCGAGGACGCTGACCTCAGCCTTGCCGCGGGTCAGCTTGATGAGACTGTTCTTCGGCGGCTGGTATACCTTCTTCAACTCGTCCTTTATCGGGTCCATGCCGGCGAGGCTGCTCGTCCAGATGACCTCGTCTTTACCTATCCCTATGCAGCAGGGCTGCCACCTGTTGGCGAGCCAGATGGTCTCGGGCTCCGCCTCGCTAATGAGGCAGAGGAGAACCTGCCCTGTGAGCTTGGGCATGACAGTGCGTAGTGCCTTGTCGAAGCCGTCGCCCTTCTTGACCTCGTCGTCTATCATGTGGACGGCGACCTCGCTGTCGGTTATCCAGTCGATGGCTGGGTTGTATCCCTTGAACTTGTGGCTCGGCTTGAGGCGCGCCCAGTGCTCCTTGAAGTTGGCTATGTCGCCGTTGTGCATCATGGCGACGTCGCCTGCGTCGTTCGTGAAGGGGTGGCACATGTTGTCGGCGTCGTAGCGGGGGTCTTCGCGCGCGTAGGCGCTGTACCTGCTATGGCCGATGCCGATGTTTCCCCTGAGCTTCGTTATCTTCGTCGTCTTCTTCACGGCGGCGACGGGGCCGGTCGCCTTCTCGACCTGTACTTTTTCCTTCGCGTTGATTACACCCATCCCCGTGGCGTGGGCCGCGAAGTATGGCTCCTGCAGCTCCAGCGCCTTTAGGACGAGCGGCGCTATGGGTCTGTCGCCGATGTACCCGACAAGTTGACACATGGGGGGAGACTAACACACCACTTGTATTAAGAATTGGTGATAAAGGGTGGAAGGGGTTAGGCGAGCTTGACGTTGCCCCTTTCTATGGCGGCGGCACCCGTCCTGCTCATCTCCTCGATACCGATTGGGCCGATCCTCTTGAGAAACTCGTCTATCTCATCCGTCGGCCCCGTGACCTCCGCGATTAGGATGTCGGGATCTACGTCGAGGATGAGCCCATGGTAGGCATTCACGGTGTTCACTGCCTCGATGCGCGCTATCGGGTCCGACGTCTTCATCTTGATGAGTAGCAGCTCCCTGCTCAGCGTCCTTAGCGGGTCTAGGCGCTTCACCTTGACCACGTCGACCATCTTGTCGAGTTGCTCGACTATCTGGTTGAGGATGCGGCTCTCCGCGTCGACGACTACTGTCATCCTGCTTAGGGGGCTTCCCTCGACAGGGCCGACTGTGAGGCTCTGGATGTTGTAGCCGCGCCGTCTGAAGAGGTTGGCGACCTTGAAGAGGACGCCGGGTTTGTTCTCGACGAGGAAGCTTACCGTGTGTAGTGGCATCTTAGGCGCCTCCTAGGAGGATGTCCTTGAGCCCCATGCCCGGCGGGATCATGGGGTAAACGTTTTCCTCAGGGTCCATCGGGACATCGATGACGGTGGTCTGCTTCTCCTTGATGCTGCGCTTGATGGCGGTCTCTATCTGCTTCGTCGACTCCGCCTTCACCCCCGTGGCCCCGTAGCTCTCTGCTAGTTTCACGAAGTCGGGGTGCTTCGGGCGTTGTATCGTGCTGTATCTGCGGTTGTAGAAGAGGCGTTGCCACTGTGCGACCATTCCGAGGACGCCGTTGTTCAGGATCACGACGGTGACTGGGAAACCCTCGTCGACGGCGATGGCTAGGTTGTTCTCGGTCATGGCGAAGCTGCCGTCGCCGGAGATGTTCAACAGGGGGAGGTCGGGCCTCGCCGCCTTGGCGCCTATGGCTGCGGGCGTCCCCCAGCCCATGGTGCCCAATCCGCCGCTCGTGAAGAACTCGCCGGGTCCGCGGACATCGTAGTGCTGCGCAGCCCACATCTGGTGTTGTCCAACATCAGTTACGACTATGCTGTCTGGGGGCATGGCGCGTCTTATCGCTCGTATGACTTCTGGGCCGGAGAGTGGCGACGTGTTGAGGGTGTCCGACTGTGCCTTGAATTCCTTGATCCTCTTCACGAGGTCCTCATCTGTGTGCCCCGTGTTCCTCTGCTGGGCGACCTTCTCGCGGATGCCCCGTATCGCGAGTTTGGCGTCTCCGACTATGCGTGTGATACTGTCGACGTTTTTGTCTATCTCGCTGCGGTCGACGTCGATGTGAATTATGCGTGCGTTTGGGGCGAAGCCTCGGAGGGAGCCCGTCGTGCGATCGCTGAAGCGTGCTCCAACGACTAGGAGGACATCCGCCTCGGGGACGATGTAGTTCGCCTCGCAGCGGCCATGCATCCCACAGAGACCGAGGCTGAGTGGGTGGTTGCTGGGTATGGCCCCCTTCCCCATGAGGCTGGTGGCTACGGGGGCTTGCAGCATCTCGGCGAGTTCGATGAGTTCCATCGTTGCTCCCGATGCGATTGCTCCGCCTCCCGCGATGATGACTGGTCTCCGCGCCTTTGCGAGGAGCGTCGCTGCCCAGTGCATCTCCTGCGAGTTGGGCTCGATATTCGGGTGGTAGCCGCGGAACTCGACCTTATCCGGGAAGACCATATCCGCCTTGTCCGTCTGGGTGTCCTTCGGGATATCCACGAGGACGGCGCCCTTCCTTCCGGTCGAGGAGATGTAGAAGGCCGACTTGATGGCGTGCGGTATCTCCACCGCCTCCATGACCTGTATGTTGTGCTTGGTGACGGAGGCGGTGATGCCTATGATGTCGACCTCTTGGAAGGCGTCTGTGCCGACCATGCTGAGTGGGACCTGCCCGGTGAGGGCGACAACTGGCGAGGAATCGAGCTGCGCCGTGGCGAGCCCTGTGACTATGTTCGTCGCGCCTGGGCCGCTAGTGACCTGCACGACACCGGGGTGCCCGGAGACGCGCGCGTAGCCGTCCGCCATGTGGGTTGAGCCCTGCTCGTGGGCGCCACCTATGTAGCGAATCTTCGACTTCAGCAGGTCGTCGCAGATGGGTATGATTGCGGCGCCGGTTACCCCGAAGAGGTATTTGACGCCCTCCTTCTCTAGCGCCTTGACGTACGCCTCGGCGCCGGTCATCTCAGTCATGCATGGTATCCTCCAGAATCTTTCCTTGGATCAATGATCCAACGTTCTTGGGTTCGGATGGGAATCTGTTAACTAAGAATACGATTCCCCATTCAACTTTCCCCCGCATTCGGGGGCTCGACAAAGCAATACCCCATGTTCCATCCTCCCTTGCGGGATGTGAGCTATTCCAACCCGCGTATCGAATAAAAAGGTTTGGAGGTCGCCGGCGGCTATTATTCCGCTAAATCTTGATCTCCAGAAGCTTTTCGACGTCAGTGTCTTCGATCTCCTCGGGCTCGATTATGGCGCAGCCGTTCTTCGAGGAGAATATGGCTTTGCCGTGTGCCCTCACGAGGGGCATGATCATCTCCGTGTAACCAGTCTGGATGATAGTGTTCAGGTTGTAGACGCAGAGGGTTTCTATGGGCATGGTCATCACCTTGTGCAGGGCGTATTCGTACCTCAACAGCTCCCTCACCTTATCGTCTTGGAAGAACTTCGAGGTCTCCCCAGTCACGCGTGTGCCCAGGCCCTTTTCTTTGAACCTGTCCGCCGCATCGTTCCATCTGTTTATTATCTTGAGGGGATCGACCATGCCGCCCTCGCGATACCATCCTTCATATGTCTTGATCAGTATGTTGCCCGACCTCTCGTTGGGCTCGACATCCACACCTGCGGCTGCGAGTCCCCTCCTGACGCCCTCAGGCGTCTCCTCCGCACAAACGTAGACTATGCCGCGGCTCTTGAAGAGCCCCTCAGAGAGGTAGTTAAACACGATTTCTCTCTTTTTTTCGACGTCGTCGTAAAAAAGTACGCTATGATCTTTCGGTTTGACGGACTGAATGAAAGCCCTCATGTCTCCATTAGGCGTCATAGCGGAATTTGTTATGTTGTAAATCCTATATTAAGTAATGGTTACCCCGTTTTTTTCTCTTTTTTTGCGTTTTTTTTAAAAAGACGAGACTATCTCTTCCGGCGTTTCGGCGTATACAATTTTTATCTGATATAGCTCGGCGAGCTGAAGCTCCTCGGGTCTGCATTTTACGAGTGAGGCGAGGACGACCATTGAGCCCACCAGATCCGAGTATAGTGTGCTCCTCTCGATTATCTTGTTAAACACAGGGCCCTCGGTGATCACGTCGATGCAGAGATTTACACCCGTCTTGTCCGGGTTCTTCGCCAACACGTCAAACATGTACGTCTTCCACGACACCCCCGTCAGCGTCCCGGGAACCTCTACGGTCCATCCCTTCTCCTCGAATCTCTCCCTGATCTTAGCCGCTACGAAATCGATCCTTTTCAGCCGGTCGATCTGTTCAAGCTTCTCCTTGATTGGTTTGCTGAGGTTCCAGTAGTCGTTGAAGACGATGGTGGATGTTTCGACGTAGGTGTTGATGTTCGACCATAGGGCCCACTTCTGTGTCTCGGCGTGTGGTATATTCATGAGTGCCTCTTTCTGGTCGACGATCAAGAGAACGAGGTCCGTTATAACGGCGTTCTCGGAGATGTTGATGATATTTTTTTTTACGATTTTATCGATCTCGTGGATGTTCTCCAGTTCGGTGTGTATGAGGAGCCTAATGTCTACCCCCTTCCTCGTTTTTTCTTCGAGTTCGGATAAGGTTGTAGGGAGAGTGGTTATGTTCTTGGCGAGAAGGTCTATCCTTCCAAACGCCCTACCGATCATATCGTGGAAGGTAGAATTGTAATCTTCCTGCGTCGTGAATGTCTTCATCTCCGGTTTTGGGGTCCCCGTTTGTATGAACCGTATGACCGAGTTGGCGTCGTCGGCGAGACTCCATAGGGCGTCGAAGAAGGTTCTCTGAGCTGCGACGTAGTTCGAGGCGTCGGTCCACAGCCCCATGTCTGTCTGAGTGGTCATGTTCATGGAGTCATCCATGGTTATTGTGTTGAGCGCTTCCTTCTCGTCGGTGATCGCGAATCTTATCGGCGTCTTGAGGTTGATGTGCCGTAGATCGAATGACTTGGCGTATTGACCAACCACATCGAGGCTCCCGGCATCTATCTGTGTCAGGATCCTCACCTCGACGCCGCTACGTTTCATCGCCTTCAACTTGTCGTCGAGCCCGGCGAGGGCGAATCGGGAGAGATCATTTGTGGTTGTGACGAGGCGGATCACCCTGCCGCTCCTCTCCACCATCTCGAAGAGCAGGTCGAAGACGTTCTGTCTCCCTTGGTATATCCTGAAGCGGGGCTCCTCAGACGACTCCAGTGTGTCGCTCGAGAGGCGTTTCCACTCCGACACAATCGACTCGGCGTTCTCCTCAAGCCCCGAAAGATTCTGCCTAAGCACCCCGATCCTCTGATCTATAACGCTCCTCATTGGGGTCGCAACGAATTTCACGGGTCGGCCCATGACCCTCTGCACGAGCTTCTTCTCCTCGAGGGCCTTCAGACTTCTATAGATCCTCATTCTGTTCAGATTGAATTTTCTCGCTACGGCGCGGACCGGCGTTGGGCCCATTGCCGAGATGAAAACGTACATTTCTGCCTCCTCTTCTCTGAGTCCGAGGTCTTTAAGACTCTTTGTCAGCCTCTCGGCGGCCATGGTTGGTGCTCCTCCTATGCTTTATTAAACTTGTTTGTTTCATTGTTACAATACATTTGCACGTGCATTTGTTACAACTCTATTGTTATCCGCCCACAGGCGCAGCCTCTCACCGGCGAAGGGCATGAAGAGGTTCATCATAAAGAGCAATGACCGCATGTGGCCCACCGTTATCTGGCAGGGCACGAAGCTTGTCGTCTACTACCTCGGCGAGGACGATGACGACATTGAGGTTCGTGAGACCCGTGGGATCGACTTCGAGGAGTTCTTCGCCCACATAGACCGCGGGGGCTCCGTGTTCATCACATCGAAGCCATCAAGCGGAGTCGACGGCTCCGAGGCGGATGATGTGGTTCAGAGTGAGCTTCTCAAGGACTACGCGTGAAGGAGGATGTGATGAAAATGGAGACGACATCAGGTCACGTCTGCCCAAAGTGTGGTGGTGCCCACATAATACGAGACGTCGACGCCGGCGAGGAGGTATGCGGTCGCTGTGGCCTCGTCATATCCGAACTCATTGACTCAGGGGCCGAGTGGAGGGCTTTCGAATTCAGCGAGTTGGGCAGGTCCAGGGCGGGTCAGGCGCTCACGCCGTCGCTTTGGGACGGCGGCATGTCGACCAGCTTCAACTGCCTCCGGGATGGCAACGGCAAGCCCCTCAAGCTGGGCGAGATCGACAAGATGTACCGCCTCAAGAAGTACGACAACAGGTCGAAGATCAACGACACGCAGGCACGCAACCTGAGCATAGCCATGTCTGAGCTGAGCAGGCTAACGTCCGCGATTCATATCCCTGAGACAGCGAGGAACAACGCCGCAGTAATCTACCGCAGGGCGCTGAACAAGGATATGATTAGGGGGCGCAGCATCGACTCGTTCGTAGCAGCGTGCGTCTACGCGGCGTGCCGCCTGCAGGGGATACCACGCCCGCTCAAGGTGATCGCCGCGGAGAGTCACCGCCCCGTAGGGGACGTGGCGAGAACCTACCGACTGTTGTTGACCGATCTGGGCCTCAAGATGCCGCTAAACGAGTCCGAGAAATTCATACCAAGCATAGCCGCAAAGCTGCGTCTCACGAGGACGACCGAGCAGCACGCCGTCGAGATACTCCGGGAGGGGAAGACCCGGCAGAGGCTCTCGGGCAAGGACCCGCGAGGCTTGGCAGCCGCCGCGCTGTATCTCTCGTGTATCCTGAACAGGGAGAAGAGGACGCAGAAAGAGGTGGCGGCTGCCGCGGGCACGACCGAGGTCACGTTAAGGAACAGGGTAAAGGGGCTCGAGGGGCTCCTCTGCGTCGTGCCGATTGAGAACATACCCCCAGCGCTCGTTGAACCCCCGATGGTCTCGGGTGCAAAGTAGCCTACTCGACTAGATTCTGCGGAAGACCTCGTCACGTAGGGTGGCGCAGGTCTCCTTAATATCGGGCACCTTACCGCTCCTCGGTATGGCTATCATCATCTTGTATCCCCTGTCCTCGACTGAGCGCAGCTTCTCGATGAGGACCTCGGGGGTCCCGACGAATACGTCGTCGGCTACCTCCTTGACGGGCTTGTCCTTGGCTATCTTCTTGACGATGGCGTCCGTCTCCTCGTCGTTCTTCGTGGGGGTGATGGTCGTGAAGCCGTGCAGGTAGAAGTCCCTCATCTTCCTCCCATTCTTCTCGAGCTCGGGCCCGAGTAGCTTGAGGTAGCCCTTTATGGCGTTCATGTTTCCGCTCCCGTTCATACCGTCGGCGTACTTGGCGGCGATACTGATCATCCTCTGCTGGCGTGCTCCTACGCTGAGCCTCATGGGCTTCTGGACGGTGCCGGGGACGTTGACGGCGTCCTTGAGCGTCCAGAATTTGCCCTCGTAGTTGAAGACCTCGTTGTCGAACATCCCCTTTAGTATCTGGACGGCTTCCTTGAGGCGGGTTACGCGCTCGCCAGCTTCGGGCATCCCGACGCCTCCGCCCATGAGATCATATCCCTTGTACTCGGGCTCGTTCCATCCGGCTCCCAAGATGGTCTCGTATCTTCCACCGGTCATGACGTCGAGGGTCGTGATCATCTTGGCGAGGACGGTGGGGTTGCGCATGCTGTTGAAGAGCGTGATGTGCCCGACCCTGATCTTCTTCGTCTGCATCCCTATCCCCGTCATGGTGGTCCAAGCCTCGAGGTATGGCTCCTTGCGGTCGCCGCTGAGCCCCTCGAAGTGGTCGTTTATGAAGACGCCGTAGAGTCCCAGCTCTTCGGCGTATCGTGATACCTCGAGCATCGCCGGGTAGGTGCCGGCTGGTCTTATGTAGAGTCCGAAGTCCATGGGGGCATGAAGCCCCGTCGCACTATTTAGGGGTAACCCGGTTGTGGATTGGTGATACCGTTCGCGGCTCCTTAATCTCCTTAAATCGTGGCGCCGAGGCGGGTATCGAACCCCTCCATGTGTGCTTCCGATGTTTATCGGCTTAGGATGATGCCCGAGACGGCGCCCTCGAAGCGTTTGAGGCTGAGTGGCCTCGTCCACGAGGACGCCGAGGTCGAGGCTATCTGCGCCATCGCACACCTCGAAGAGGCAGCCGAGTCCCTCCGTAAGTGAGCGGATCGGGCGTCAGGGATATAGCCCCTAGGCGCTCCTTTGAACCAGATGTACAATGGCCAAGAAGCCGCATCCCTACATACCTAACTCGGTCCCAGAGGTCAAGGCAGAGATGCTCCGAGCCGTCGGGGCATCGAGTGCCGAAGAGCTCTACGCCGAGATGATACCCGACAGGCTGCTGTTCAAGAGGCGGATGGAGCTACCTAAGGCTCTCCCGGCGGAGCACGACCTGAAGAGGCACGTGGCAGGCATTCTCTCCCGTGACAGCACCTGCGCGGAGACTCTAAGCTTCCTAGGCGGCGGCTGCTGGAATCACTTCGTGCCACGGGTCTGCGACGAGATCGCGGGGCGGAGCGAGTTCCTCACCGCCTATGCGGGTGGCTACTACAGTGACCTCGGGCGCTTTCAGGCGAATTGGGAGTTCCAGAGCCTGATCTGTGAGCTGGTCGGGATGGAGGTGAGCGGTATCCCGACGTATGACTGGGGGAGCGCCGCTGGCAACGCGGTGCGCATGGCTTCGCGCCTCACTGGGAGGAGGGAGATACTCGTCCCCGCGAGTATGAGCCCCGCGCGGCTGGGCGTCGTGGCGAACTTCTGCAATACCACAAAGATGCCCGACGCACTCAAGATCAGGAAAGTAGCCTACGACCCGGAGACGGGGAAACTCGACCTGAACGACTTGAAGAAGAGGATCAGCGCCAAGTCGGCGTGTGTCTACTTCGAGAATCCCGGCTACCTCGGCGTCATCGAGGATCAGGGAGAGGAGATCGCGGAGATCACACATGGGGCGGGAGCGGAGGTCGTCGTTGGGGTTGACCCCATCAGCCTCGGTGTCCTCGCTCCACCGAGCGACTACGGCGCCGACATCGTCTGCGGCGAGGTGCAGCCTCTGGGCGTCCACATGAGCGCCGGCGGCGGCCTCGCGGGCTTCATAGCAAGCAGGGACGAGGAGAGGTACGTCTCCGAGTACCCTCTGCGCCTCATCAGCGTGACGGGCACGAAGGTCGAGGGCGAGTACGGCTTCGGGCAGGCGAAGTATGAGCGCACGAGCTACATGGCTCGTGAGAAGGCGAAGGACTGGGTCGGCACAACCACGGCGCTACACGGCATCATAGCAGCAGTCTACATGAGTCTCCTCGGACCCGAGGGGATGAAGGAGGTCGGCGAGGCTATCCTGCTGAAGAGTCACTACGCCGCCGAGAGGCTCTCCGAGATCGAGGGGGTCGAGGCGAAGTTCCCGAGCTTCTTCAAGGAGATCCTTCTCAACATAGACGCCACGGGTAAGAAGGTGAAGAGGGTCAACAAGGCGCTGCTGAAGAGGGGTATCTTCGGCGGGAAGGACATCTCCCGCGAGTTCCCCGAGTTGGGGCAGTCGGCGCTCACATGCGTCACCGAGGTGCACAGCAAGGCGGGCATCGATAGGTTCGCCGCCGAGCTGGAGGCGGTCCTCAGATGACCGAGCCGAAGGTACGCCCGTACCACGCAGCGGCGTGGAGCGAACCGTTGATTCACGAGCTCGGTAGGTCTGGTGAGCGCGGCGTCATACTTCCCGAGGTCGAGGCGGATGTGAGGAAGGCGGTGGGGAAGCCCGAGTTGTTGATCCTAAAAAGCATGAGGAGGAAGGCGAAGCCGGGTCTACCCGAGCTGAGCCAGCCTCAGGTCCTGCGCCACTGGCTGCGCCTGAGCCAGATGACGCTGGGGATGGAGGCCGAGATAGACCTCGGCGTCGGCACATGCACGATGAAGTACAGCCCAAAGGTGAACGAGGAGCTCGCCGCTATGGTGGCGAACATGCACCCGGATCAGCCCGAGGAGTCCATGCAGGGGCTGCTGGAGGTCGCGTGGCGCTTCGCCAACGTCTACCTCAGGGAGGTCAGCGGGCTGGACGCCTTCACGTTCCAGCCGCCGGGTGGCTCTGCGGGGGCGTTCAACAACGCCGCCATCATGAGGAGGTACCACGAGCTGAACGGTGAGCTCGACCAGCGCGACGAGATAATCACGACGATATTCAGCCACCCTTGTGACGCGGCTTGCCCAGCCACGGCGGGATTCAAAGTCGTGACTCTGTACCCGGACGAGGAGACTGGTTACCCGAGCGTGGAGGCGTTGAAAGCTGCTGTGTCGAGGAGGACGGCGGGGATATTCGTGACGAATCCGGAGGACACGGGCATATTCAACGGGCACATCGATGAATGGACGAGTATAGTGCATGAGGTGGGTGGGCTCTGCGCCTACGATCAGGCGAACCTCAACGCTGTCATGGGCGTCACCCGTGCAGCGGACGCCGGCTTCGACCTATGCTTCTTCAACCTGCACAAGACGTTCAGCAGCCCACACGGCTCCTCGGGGCCCGGCTCCGGCGCCGTGGGGGTGACCGAGGAGCTTGAGGAGTACCTCCCAGTCCCCGTCATAATCAAGGAGGGTGAGGAGTACCACCTCGACTACGATCGCCCGAAGAGCATAGGGCGGGTGCGCGACTTCCTAGGCAACCTGCAGGTCGTCGTACGCGCCTACGCGTGGGCCGCCGCGATGGGCGCAGACGGGCTACGCGAGGCAGCGGAGGTCAGCATGATAAACAACCAGTACCTGAGCGAGAAGATGAAGGAGGTACCGGGTGTCACGAAGCCATACGGCGGGAAGCGCCTCGATCAGGTCCGATGGAGCCTCGAGAAGCTAAAGAAGGAGACGGGCTGCGGCATCGACGACGTGAACCACCGCGTCATCGACTACGGCGTCCAAAGCTTCTTCACGAGCCACCACCCGTGGGTGGTACCTGAGCCGTTCACGCCCGAGCCATGCGAGACGTACAGTAAGGCGGACATCGACTACTGGATCGCCGTGCTTAAGCGGGTATGCGAGGAGGCTTACGAGGACCCCAAGATATTGAAGGAGGCGCCGCACAACTCGTCGATACACGCCTTGGACTCGGCGCCGTTCGATGACCCGGAGAGGTGGGCGATGAGTTGGAGGGCTTACAGGAGGAAGATGAAGTGAAGAGACTCGAGGGCAAGGTAGCGGTTGTCACGGGCTCCGCGCAGGGTATAGGCGCGGGCATAGCGCGGGTTCTGGCGTCCCACGGCGCGACCTTGTGTCTCGCCGACATCCAGGAGAGCGTTGAGCAGACCGCCGAGGCGATCAGGAAGGACGGCGGGAAGGCTTTCGCCTACAGGATAGACGTCACGAAGTCCGCGGACGTCGAGGCGACATTCGCCAAGATGTTGAAGGATCACGGGCGCGTGGACATACTCGTTAATAACGCGGGCATCTACCCGCGGCGTAAGCTCGTGGAGATGGATGAGGAGTTCCTGCACCGCCTCTTTGAGATAAACGTCTTCGGGATGTTTCGCTGCGCGAAGGCGGTGCTCCCCGGGATGATGGAGAGGCGCTATGGAAAGATTGTGAACATGAGCAGCGTGACGGGTCCCATGGTTGGTACGCCGGCTGGGGGACAGACCGCGTACGGCTCCTCGAAGGCGGCGGTGATCGGTTTCACGAAGGCTCTGGCGCTTGAGACGGCGCAGTATATGATCAATGTCAACTGCATCCTCCCCGGCTACGTCTACAGCCCTAGTGCATTCGGGATAAGGGGAAGCACTAGCGGCGCCGACGTCGAGGCGGCGATGAGGGAGTTCGGGCGAAAGATACCCATGTGCAGGCAGGGGAGTCCCGAGGATGTCGGCAACCTAGTCCGCTTCCTCGCGAGTGACGAGGCGAGCTACCTCACGGGCTCCGAGATAGTGATAGATGGGGGGAACATCCTGCAGGAGGAGTTCCTCGGACCCTACAGCCCCAAATAGGCTTGTGGCATGCTACCCCTCATAACGGGAAAATATTTTTTCAAACGCTTTCCTGAATAAGCGCTCCTTTTGCCTAGATCGGCGTACTGTTGGCGTCGTTTCCTGGCTCTTTTCGCGTGACAGGGTCGTAACAATGGAGATCGGTGTGGCTCCTTTTTTGGCCGCTAGGTCATGTTTTATATCTTCATGAGAAATTTAAACTTGGGTTGGATTACCAGATTTATCTGCTATGCCTTTGTTACGCGGGCTTACTCTCGTTACTCGGCTTAGCGCTGGTCTTGAGGCACAGAGTGTCGGGGATACCCGATTTTTCTATCATCGTGTATATGTGGCTGGGCGTCTTTTCGTCGGGGGTCGCCTTCAACCTAGGGTTGAACATCTACACGGGTCCCTTGTTGGCCTTCGCCGCGGGTTGTCTTCTTGGCTGGGCGCAGTATCGGGGCATCGAAGGTATCATGGAGCGAAGGGGGGACGACACCGTGCTCCGCACCCTCTCGACAATAGCCGTCCAGATAATCGGAGGCGCGATACTCTGGATAAGCGCATACTGGCTAGACTACTACCAATCCAAGCTATCGACGCATATCTTCCACTCCATGATATTGTTCGATTTTGAGCTGCTTGGTATCCGTGGCATCTTCTACATCATACCCCTCGTGTGTCTGGGCGTCTACTTTTCGTTACTCGTGCTTCGGAACAAGACTGTTTTCAGAATGACGTTGGTGGCCTCTGGGGAGAACCCGGAACTGGCCATGATACAGGGCGTAGACCCGTGGAAGGTTAGACTCGTCGTGTGGACACTCAGCGGCGGGCTCGCATGTGTTGCGGGGTCGCTCTTTCCCCCCTTTTTACACATAGACCCGGGGGGAAACACCTTCATTATGATCCCCCTCCTAGCAATCGGTGTCCTCAGCGGTTTCGAGTCCCTCACATTGGCTGTCGTTGCCGCCTTCATCGTCGGAGTAATAGAAATAGGGTCTATCCTCTGGGCTCAAATTAACGTCGGCAGCTGGATGGGCGAATTTAGGCCGGTCATACCCGCCGTCATAGTGTATTTTGCCATGCTCCTCATCCCACATGGGCTCACGGATTTGAGGAAACCCTTCTTCGACGCCGTGAACTACCTCAGAGAGGATAAACGCAGAACCTTGAAGATCTTGTCTGCCGTTGCCGTCATCGGTTTCCTATCCGTGTTTCTATGGAACGCCCACTTGGGGGTCGTCGAGGACGAGAAGGCGGACTGGATAAACGTCTCGAGTAAGATCGGTAAAGCGGGGGCGTTGCTCTACTCCGACGCCCCGAACATTGAGCTGCCGGAGAGCCTCTACTTCGAAAACGTCTACCCGCCCACGACGATGATAACCGTCCAGAACTTGGAGGCTTTCACAAATATAATCAAGAGAGAGGGGGTCACGATCGTATACAAACACGGTAGCGTCCTCTACATGATCAAGGACCCATCCCTCGGCTACGTCTACGAACCGGAAAGTGACAACTTCGGCCGCTAGCCGGATTTTATTCGGTAGACTACGCGTCTACCGTAGTCGGTGACGACGCGCGTGTAGCCCGCGAGTTCGGCGTCGAGGACCGTGTCGCCGGTGTCCACGAGGAGCGGCTTGCCGTGTAGGGTGGCGAGCTTCGCCGGCGTGGCGGCTATTACGATGTTCTCCCTCCCCACGGCGCGTATTACGCGCGCGCTTATCTGCTGGTTGCCCCTACCGAAGACGAAGCCCTGCCCCCCGATAACAGTGACCACTATCTTCGCCCTCTTACCCGTGACCAGCTTGAGGAGCTGCTCCTCGTTAACATCCTTAGCAATTATCTTACCCCCCTTGACCACGTCGACGCCGAGGAGCGTCTTCTCGAGCCCGAGGTGTTCGGCCACACTGCTTATGGTGGAGCCGGGGCAGAGGACATAGAGGGTGTCTGGGTCCATCTCGTCGGCGAGGTCGGCGGCTATCGCCTTGATGTTCTCTCCCTCGTCGACCGGGGTCGCCTCCTTGCTCCCCTGCATGTACGCCTCCTCCCGGGGCACACGCAGGTAGCCGTAGAGGCGCGCGCTGAGCCTGTTGTCACGGAAGGCGTCCTCGTCTACGTCCATGACCTCCGCCTGCTGCACCGACGTGACCTCCCCCGTGAGGTACTTGACGGCGAGCACCCCTGCAGCGGCAGGTGAGACCGCGTAGACGCCCGAGTGTATCTTGACCCCCGTGGGGATGCCCAGGGCGGGGACCTTGCCGTCGATGGCCTCACAGATGTCCCGCGCCGTACCGTCGCCGCCCGCGAAGAGGAGCAGGTCGATACCTAAGGACGCCATCTCGGCGGCCGCCGCCTTCGTGTCCGCCGAGGTCGTACTCCCCGCCTTGATCTTGCCTAATACCCTCGGCTCGAAGCCAGCTGCCCGCGCCTCGTCCTCCCCCATTTCCCCCGGGTAGGTGACAAGCTCAAACTGGTCCTTTATCGCAGCGAGGTGCCTCAGGGCCTCTGTCGCCCTCGTCGGCGACATCTCAGTTGCGCCCAACTCCCTCGCCCTCCTCAGCGTCTCCGCGCCGTCGCTGCCCTTCAACCCGACGCGGCCACCCATCCCTGCAACCGGGTTAACAACAAAGCCGAGGCGCTTCAAGGACCACTCAACAGACAAGGTCAACGCGGATATAAACTCAATCCGGGAAAAATATTGACTATATAGAGACTATTTGGGGCTACCTTAAACCACCAGAATGTTAACCATTACCTGCAGATAGGAGGAACTGAAGTATGGCGCTATTCGATCTAATAGGCGGATCAGCGATAACGACGCTGATACTAGCCCTAGTCGGGCTCATAGTGTTAATTATATTGCTCTCCGGCTTCGCACTGGTGAGGGCCGATGAGGTCGGAATACTCACGAAGAAGATGTTCGGCAAGAAGCTCCCACAGGGCAAGATCATCGCCACCGAGGGCGAGGTAGGCGTACAGGCAGACACCCTGATGCCCGGCCTCTACTGGCGTGTGCCCATAGTCTGGAAGATAAGCAAGACACGCGTCACACAGATACCCCAGGGCAAGATCGGCATAATCGAGTCCATCGACGGCCAGCCCCTCCAGAGGGGCAGGCTGCTCGGCGACGACGTCGAATGCAACTCGTTCCAGGACGCTAAGGCATTCCTCAAGAACGGCGGCAGGAAGGGACCACAGGTCTCCATACTGCTCCCGGGAACCTACCGCATCAACACCGCAATATTCAGGATAGAGCTCGCGCCAGCCCTAGAGGTGCCGAAGGAGATGGTCGGCGTAGTCGTCGCGATGGACGGCATACCCCTCCCCTCGGGCTTCATCGTGGCCCCAGAGCCAAAGGGTGAGCACAAACACTTCCAGGACGGGCAGGCGTTCATCACCTCGGAAGGCTACAGGGGACCGCAGCTGGAAACCCTGCAGCCCGGTGAGTACTACATAAACAACAGGCTATTCGAGGTCACCCTCTACTCCGTCACCGTCGTGCCGCCGGGTTACGTCGCAGTCGTCATCTCGAGCGTCGGCAAGGAACTCGCAAGCTCCCCCATGGCGCCGGCGGTCTCGACGATGCCCAACCTCAACCAGCCGATACACGAGGCCGTCGAGTCCCTGCTGATCAACGAGAGGAACCAGCGCGGCATATTCAGGGACCCCATCGCGCCGGGCACATACAACCTCAACAACATCGCATACAAGGCCGAGCTCGTACCCACGAGCGCGATCACAATCGACTGGGCGTCAACCTCCGGGCCATCCGAGACCAAAATCATCGGCAAGGAGAGGTCGGAGGTGGGCCAGAGCGCGAAGATAACGGAGTTCTTCAAGTTCAGCCAGCTCCGGGTCACCTCGAAGGACGGCTTCCAGCTCGACGTGGACGTAAGGCTCATCATACGCATCCCGCCGCCAAACGCCCCCTTCGTCATCGCCCGCTTCGGAACGGTAAGCAACCTCATCGAGCAGGTCGCCCACCCCCTCATCGACAGCAGCTTCCGAAACGAGGCCGGCAAGAAGGCCGCGATGGAGTTCGTGCACAGCCGCACCGAGCTGCAGCTACAGGCGCTGGAGAAGGCGAGGGAGGAGTTCAGCAAGTACCACGTGGAGGTACAGGGCCTGCTCATCGCCTACATCAACGTCGATGTGCAGCTGCTAGAGACCCAGACGAAGAAGGAGATCGCCGTACAGCAGCAAAAGCAGTACGAGCAGGAGGCGCTCGCGCAGGAGCAGCGCATCGCCGTCGCCGAGAAGACGGCTAGGGCGAACCAGCAGGAGAACGTTATCTCCGCGAAGCTCAGCATCGAGATAGCCGCGGACCGCGCCGAGGCGGCCCGCCGCGAGGCCGAGGGCATACGCGACGCCACAAAGACGAAGGCAGACGGTACCTCCTACGAGAACCAGCAGGTCGGTGAAGGCCTGGCAGCCGCCTATAGGGCTCAGACCGAGGTCCTCGGGCAGCAGAACGTCGCCGCCCTCAAGCTCTTCGAGGAGATAGCAAACGGCAAGATAGTGATAACTCCCGAGGTACAGGTGACCGGGGGCGGCCAGGACTCGGGCAACCTAGTCAACGCGCTCCTCGCCACGATGCTCAAGAAGAGCAAGACTACAACCCAGTAGCCCCCTTTAATCACCGACGGCGGAGGGGGCGCCGTCAAAACCGATGCTTATACGCAAACATCAGACTTGCACAAGCATTAATTCGCCAATCGGACGAGAAGCCACCGATCTGGCGTGAGTGTGAACTCGAAAATACTCTGGGCCGCGGCCATCGTCGCTCTGTGCATCGTCGTGTACCTTGTCTACCTTCGGGGCACGGAACCGACTCAAAACACAACCCCAACACCCACCCCTGTCCCTACCACGGACTCGGATACGGTGACGGACGTCGAGGGAAACGTCTACAAGGTCATCAAGATCGGTGACCAGCTCTGGATGGCTGAGAACCTTAAGACGACGAAGTACAACGACGGGACGGACATCCCTATAGTGACTGACAACTACGCTTGGGGCGATCTGACCACCCCCGCCTACTGCTGGTACAACAATGACCCCGCCAACGGGGACGCATACGGGACACTCTATAACTGGTACGCCGTCGACACGGGCAAACTCGCACCCGAGGGATGGCACGTGCCCACGAAGGAGGACTGGGAGACCCTCTCGAAGTACCTGGGTGGAGACTACAATGCCGGTGGGAAGCTAAAGGAGAAAGGCAACACACACTGGTTCAGGCCCAACATAGGCGCGACCGACGAGGCAAACTTCACCGCCATCCCCTGCGGCACACGCAACTACGATGGGCTCCACTTCTACGGCCTCGGTGACAGCTGCTACTTCTGGGCCTCAACCGAGTCCGACGCCTCGAATGCGTGGGTCCGGCAGATGACCTGCGACAGTGCGGGCCTCAAGGTCTTCTACGGCTACAAGAGTTACGGCCGTCCAATCAGGTGCGTGAAGGACCCGTAGGAGGCTCTAGGCTTTCTTCTTTGGCGGCTCGCCTAGGAAGACGTTGGCGCCTGCGATCGGGTTGCCGGCGAGCCTCCTGAAGCTGTTTATCTGCCCCGTGTGCGTCAGGGCGTCGGAGAAGGGGCCGTTTATAATGTGCCAGAACGGCTTGTCGCGTATCCGGAGCTTGGTAAGATCGGCGTCGCTCATGGCGAGGAAGGTATCCCTGAGGTCTTCGATGACCTTCAGCGCCTCATCGCGAGCAGCCTGCCCTTCCTTCGGCTTCTCGTACTGCTTCTCCAGAGACGAGGCGCTCACCCACGCCACGAGGTCCCAGACGTGCAGCGTCAACTCGCCGATGCTCATGACGTCCGCGGCGGGGCGGAATTTGTAGTCCTCGGGGCGCAGTCCCTCAGTCGCCCAGTAGAAACGGAAACCGAGGCCGTCGAGCATGCGCGCCAGCATGGTCGCGCCCGAGAGATGGTCGGGGTAATCCGGTATCCTATAGTACTCGTCCAAATCGATTCGCCTTAAACCCCCTTCGTAGCCCGCCCTAAAAATGGCTGCCGTCTACCACTAGTCGCACCAGCGCATGATGGCGAGGGCGTAGGTCTTCGCCGCCGCCTCAAGGCTCTCCACGCTCACGGACTCGTTGGCGGTGTGCGCCTGCCGCAGCTCCCCGGGGCCGAAGATCATCGTGGGCGTATTTCCTAGGTTGACGAGTAGGCGCATGTCGCTGCTGTACGTCTTCCCCTCGACCTTCGGCGTGGAGCCGGAGACGTCCCTATACGCCGCCTTGACAGTCTCCATAATCGGGTGGTCGGCGGCTATCTTGGCGGGGTCGAAGCGGTAGCCGTTCCAGTCGACCACCGGCTGGTGTGCCCTGAGCCACGGGTCGGCGTCAGCCGCCCTCTTCACAGCGGACTCTACCTGCCTCTTGACCAGATCGCATGTCTCGTCGGTGTGTACGCCGACGCGTCCCTCGAAGTAGAGGTTCTCGGGGACGGTGCCGGGCCACTCGCCGCCGCCTATCTTGCCGATGCTAAGAGGGGAGGGCACGTCGAAGCCAGCGTAGAGGGAGTCCTTGATGCGTGCGTTCCTCTCGACCTCAAGCCTCTTGAGCGCCTCGTAGAGGGGGAGGAACTTGTCTATGGCGCTGACGCCGTCGGTGCGCAGGCTGGCGTGTGCCGCCTTGCCCTGTACTGTGACGCGAAACGCCATGACGCCGGCGTGGGCTGGGACGGCGCTGAGTTCGCTCGGCTCGGGGACGATCGCGGCGTCCGCCCTGTAGCCCCTGAGGACTGCGTCGAGTGCCCCGACGCCGCCGTCCTCCTCGCCGATGACTGTCTCCAGAATCATCTTGCCCTTGAGGGGGGTTCCCGAGTCCATGATCGCCTTCATGGCGTAGAGTGCGGCGACTATGCCCCCCTTCATATCCGCGGAGCCCCGCCCGTAGACGCGCCCGTCCGCGACGGTCCCCTTCCAAGGGGGGTACCTCCACTTCGACTCGTCCCCGGGAGAGACGACGTCGATATGGCCGTTGATCATCAGGCTCCTCCCCTTCCCCTCACCGTAGCTCCCAAGGACGCCTATGCCCTCCTCCCGGGGGATGGGCATACTGAACGCTGGGTGGTCGCGTATCTTCTCGAAGTCGACGTCCCACGTCTCCACGGCGAGGCCGAGCGCCCCCATCTTGGCGGCTATGTTCCTCTGAGCCGCCGTCTCCTGCCCGCCCACGCTTGGCACCGAAATCAACTCGCAGAGATACTCGACGAGGCCGTCGACATCAATGGAGCCCAGAACCCGCCTCTCCGCTTCCCTCATAGGCTTCAGGAGTATGGGCCCCCCGTCAGCATTAGAGCCTTACCCGGCGGCGAAGCGTTAAAACCGACGCAGCGACCCATGCAGGTCATAGGTGCCAGCAGATGCGAGCCGTCATCAAGAGCAAGCCCGCACCCGGCGTAGAGTTCGCCGAGGTCCCAAAGCCCAAGATAAAGCCCGACGAAGTCCTGATAGAGGTGAAGACGGCCGCAATCTGCGGCAGCGACCTCGGCATATACGACTACACGCCGGCGTACTCGAAGATGAGGCTCCCCGTCGTCATGGGGCACGAGTTCTCGGGGCGCGTCGCCAAGGTGGGGAAGGAAGTAAAGGGCTACAAGGTGGGCGACAGGATTCTCGCCGAGTCAGTCAAGGCGTGTGGCGTCTGCGCCTACTGCCGCACAGGGCACGAGAACCTCTGCGACGCCTCCACGCTCTTCGGCATACACGTCGACGGCGGAATGGCCGAGCACATAGCAGTGCCCTACAAGCTCCTACATCGGCTCCCCGAGGAACTCGGCTACGACGCCGGCGCACTCATCGAGCCGCTGAGTAACGCACTTCACTTCGTGAAGGACTGCACCCCCATCCAGCTCGGCGACTTCGTCGTCGTTCAGGGCTGCGGCCCCATTGGCCTCTTCAGCGCCCAGCTCTTCCGCCTCGCCGGAGCCGAGGTCATAGTCACCGGCGTCAACGTCGACACCGAGCGCTTCAAGATAGCCGGTGGGCTCGGGCTCGAGACGGTGAACGTCGAGACGGAGGACCTGTCCGCCATAGTGATGGAGAGGACTGGCGGAAGGGGCGCCGACACCGCCTTCGTGGCGACGGGCGCGCCGCCCGCCGTGGCACAGGCGGCCGGAATAGTGAAGAAACGAGGCAGGATCACGGTCATAGGCATCTTCGGACGCCCAGTCGAGGTGCCCATGACGCAGGTCGTACGCCGCGAGATAACGCTCGCGGGCGCATACGACGCCAAGCCGGAGAACTTCGACCAATCCATAAAACTGGCGAAGAGCGGCGCCATCAAGGTCGGGGAACTGATTACCCACAGGCTATCCCTGGAGAAGGCGGGTGAGGCGTTCGAGGCGGCGAAGAGCCGCGTCGGCTGCAAGGTCGTCTTCGTCCCCTGAGTAAGAATCCTTAAATGGGATCAGCCTGCCTCTGGCTGCGGAAGTGAATGATTGTGAGGGATTGCCTTCACCGGGTTGGATTGCGTTCATCTGTGAACGCCTCAGTTTCCTAGATCAGTTTTTCTCTCGTTCACCCAGCGGTTATTCTAACGAGCCCCAGTCACAGTGGGTTCGCCGCTTGGTTGCCGGGTGCACCGGAGGCGCGGCGCCATGATCCAGAGGATCGGCGTCCTCGCCCTGCTAATCTTCATACTCGCCGCCACACTCGTCTCCCTGTACGCGGGGAGCAAGGGGCGGTACCGCGAGCTGCGCCGCATCCCCGGCCTCGAGGTCATCAAGGAGGCCGTGGGACGCAGCGCCGAGATGGGGCGCGGCGTCATATTCAGCACGGGCTCCGGCTCGGGCGGCCTGAACAGCGACTCTGCGCCCTACCACTTGGCGGGGCTGAACACGCTCGGTTACGTTGCGAACCTAGCCGCGACGGCGCAGACGCCTCTTACCTTCGTCTCGGCGTACCCCGAGTTGATGCCTCTGGCACAGGACACCATGCGCGACGCCTACACGGTCGCGGGTGAGCCCGAGGCGTACAGCGACGCCGCCGTCCAGTACTACGGCAAGGGGTGGGGCTACGCTAGCGCCTGCATGGGCAGGATGGAGGAGGAGCGCCCCGCCGCCGCCCTCTGGCTCGGCATATTCTGGAGCGAGGCACTGCTACTAAGCGAGACGGGTAACGCCGTCGGCGCCTTCCAGATAGCTGGTCAGCCCGACAGCGTCAACCTCCCCTTCCAGATCGCCAGCTGCGACTACGTCCTCATCGGGGAGGAGATGTTCGTCACAGGCGCCTACCTCTCGGGGGACAAGGCACTGCTCGGCAGCGTCTTCGCCGCCGAGGCAACGAAGGTACTCGTAATAACCCTCGTCGTGGGTGGCGCTATACTGTCCACGATCAGCGTTGCATGGCTGAGCCAGCTGCTCATCGCAGGAGGCGTGTAGCATGTCACTCATCAACCGCAGGGAGATACCGATAGCCATCGGCGTCGCAGCCTGCACGCTCGTAATCGCGAGCTACTTCACGGACAACGCCTCACTCGCCTCGGCGAGCGGCAGCCTCCAGCTATGGGGGATAATCATTGCGGGCTTCGCTACGCTACTAGGCCTATTCAGCTACGTCGCATACAATGGCAGGCAGATCGTGAAGAAGCGCTCAGTCTACAGCGGCGTCGCCGTTGCCTCGGCGCTTGGCACGATAGCCATCGGTCTCGCGTTGAGTCCCTCCTCGTCCCAGTATAGTTGGCTGACCAGCAACATACTAACGCCCCTTAGCATGTCGGTGGGGAGCTTCATAGGCTTCTTCATAGTCTCCGCGGCGTTCCGCACCTTCCGGGCGCGCAGCCTTGAGGCGGGGATAGTCCTCGCGGCGGCCGCGATGATCATGCTGAAGAACATGCCCGTCGGCGAGTACCTCCTCCCCGGCGTCCTGCCCCTCGGCAACTGGCTGAACGACATAGTCAGCCTCGGTGGCAACCGCGGCTTCACCATAGCCTTCGCCGTCGGCGCCATCATAGCGGGCGTAAGGCAGATACTCGGCTTCGAACGCGGGAGGGTAGCCAAATGAGCGCCCTCGAAAGGCTCGCCAAGATGGACCGCAGGGTGATGTACTGGGCAATGTTACTACTCATCGCCCTCCCATACGCCGTCCCGCTAGGCCTACCCATGCAGATCAGCACATACAGCACCGAATTCAAGACCACAATCGACGCACTCGCGCCCGGGGACGTTGTCCTAGTTTCCATGGACATAGGGCTGGGCAGCGTCTCCGAGCTTGGCGGTGGAATCATAGCACTCGCCAAGCAACTCAGTGCGCAGGGCGTCAAGGTGGTCGCCGTCTCCACGGTCGCCGAGGGGTCGCTCGTCTTCGACCAGTACTTCAGACCGGTGCTCACATCGGCGGGGTACGGCTACGGCGTCGACTACGTCAACCTGGGCTACGCCGCGGGGGACGAGACGATGATCGCCAGCATAGCCGAGAACATGCGGGAGGTCTACAGCAGGGACTACGCCGGAAACGACGCCGCGTCGCTCCCACTGCTCCAAGCGGCAGACGACTACTCCGCCTATAGGCTCGTCGTGACATTCGATGCGGGGACCGCCACTGGCTTCTATGCACGCCAGTGGCAGGCAAAGTACGGCACACCCGTCCTCAGTGTCCCCACCGCCGTCAACTTCAGCTACTTCTACCCACTCTACCAAGCCGGCTCAGTCGAGGCGATACTCAACGGGCCCCGTGGCTGCGCAGAGTATGAGCAGCTAATCGGCGCCCCTGGGCTCGCTAACCAGGGTATAGATGCCCTGAGTATGGGGCAGCTCGTGGTGATAGCCTTCATCGTCCTCGGCAACGTCGCCTTCGTCGGCGAGAGGCTCAGGAGGCGGAAGCAGTGATACCCGCCCTCGAATCATGGGTCGCGATCGGCCTCACCGTCGCCGTGCTGAGCTACGTCCTCTACCGGGAGAACCCCGCCTACAGGATGGCTGAGGCGCTCTTTGTCGGCATCTCCCTCGGAAACGTCGTCGTTATGGCGGTGCGGAGCCTCCAGTCGAGCGGGATGAACCCCCTGCTCGGCGGTAACCTGACCCTCGCGATACCCGTAGCCCTCGGGCTCCTCCTCTTCACGGTTTACTCGAAGAGGCTGGGCAAGCTGAGCCAGTGGCCCGTGGCGGTGATGAGTGGGGTCGGCGTCGGGCTAGCCATACGCGGTGCCGCCCACACTTACATCTACGACCAGATCAAGGCGTCGATGCAGCCGGTGATCATCTGGGGAGACCCGATGGCGACCCTCAACGCCGTCCTTGTGCTCGCAGGCGTAGTCTCGACCCTCACCTACTTCCTCTTCACCGTCGAAGGAGGTGCCGGCGGGGCACGGGTGAAGACCACGGGGCGGTACTTCATGATGCTCTTCTTCGGAGCCATGTTCGGACAGGTGGCAATGACGAGGATAACATACATCACGGGAAGGGCGCAGCTGCTCGTCCAGTTCCTGACGAGCCTCCTAACTTAGCCTCTATATAGCCTATTTTTTCTACATCACCAAAAGCTATAGCCCAAGGACACCGAACACTATTCAGGTGACTGAAATGGAAGCAGCGACTGTGGCGGCTGCAGCTTCGGCGGATAGCAACGCGAGCGGCTACCGCCTAAAGTTCAACCGGGAAGAGTTCCTCCAACTCGTCGAGATAGCGAAGCCCCGCATCATCTACAGGCGTGGAAAGAATCACCTCTTCGCCTTCGACGGCTTCGTAATGTACAGCCAGAAGTGCAGCGACGAGGACTTCAAGGTAAAGATCATAAACACTGTCGAGTTCAGCAACTACGGCTGGGAAGCCTAGCATCCCCTTTCTGTCCCATCATTCCGCGACCATCACCGCCCCTATGCGAGCATCAGCCTTTGGAAAACCTTTATAATTATAGACGTGATGTAGGCAGGGTGCATCAGGCAGCCTGAGCCGATGAAATAGGTTGAATACGCGATGAGCACACGGACAATCATAGACGCCGACGGCCTCGTATTGGGTAGGATGGCCAGCGTCATCGCCAAGAGGCTTCTAGCCGGCGAAACAATAGAGCTAGTGAACGCACAGAACGTAGTCATCTCCGGTAACAAGGTCAAGCTGGTCGAGGAGTGGAAGGAGTTCGTCCACGTCGGAGGATTCGGCAAGGGCCCAGTCCACCACAGGAGACCCCACGAGATCGTCCGCAGGACCGTACGCGGGATGCTCCCCTACAGGATAGCCAAGGGCGAGGCAGCCTACAAGAGGCTCCACGTCCACCTCGGCGTCCCCGACGAGTTCGCGAAGGCGGAGAAGCAAAGCCTACCCGAGTGCCACAGCAGCAAGCTCAACCACAGGGGAGTCACCGTCGGTGAACTCGCCGAGAGCATCGGCTGGAACAAGATGGGAGTAAAGTAAAATGTCAGCCCCCGTAGTCGCAAAGAAAAAGTCAGCACTCACCACCGGCAAGCGAAAGACCGCGAAGGCACGCGTCGCCGTCACAGAGGGCAAGGGCAGGGTCAGGATCAACAACATCCCCGTCCACCTCCACCAACCAATAATGGCACGCGAGATGATCCTCGAGCCGGTACTCATCGCCGGAGACGTCGCCACGAAACTGGACGTCGACATCCGCGTCGAGGGCGGCGGCCCCCTCAGTCAGGCAGAGGCGGCACGCATGGGCCTCGCACAGGGACTCGTCAAGTACACGAAGAGCAAGAGGCTCAAGAGCACATTCCTCGAGCACGACCGCACCATGCTCAGCGGTGATGCGCGCAGGAAGGAGCCGAAGAAGTTCGGTGGACCAGGCGCACGCCGTCGCAAGCAGAAGAGCTACAGGTGACCCAGATGTCCTACTTCATCTCACCTATGGTGTTCCGCACTGAGACGGTCAGGGAGGGACGCGGCTTCAGCCTCGCCGAGATACAGGCAGCCGGCCTGAACGCCGGTGAGGCCAAGATAATCGGCATCCCCGTCGACCTCCGCAGGAAGTCGACGCACGAGGAGAACGTCGAGATACTCAAGGAATACATAACGGCGGCCAAGGAGAACGAGATCAAGATTCCGAAGCCGAAGCAGACCTCGAAGGGTCAGCGCGGCAGGGCGCAGCGCAGCGTCACTAAGGCCGGTCACAAGAGCAGGGGCATCTAAACCCCCTAAACCACTTTTCTCGAAGCATCTACACCCTCTACGGTCTAGTGGGTGTTAAATTAAAAAAGAGCCTAGTCGTGGCTCTACTTGTTCTTGACTGCCTTCTCGATCCTGTCGAGGGCTTCGCCGAGGATGGACTCACTCGTGGCGATGGTCATCCTCATGTGCATCTCGCCCTCTGGGCCGAACTCGGTGCCCGTGCCGAGGCCGACCTTCGCGGTCTCCTGCATGAGCTTCTCGAGCTCCTTGTGGGTCATCTTCACGTTGAACTTGGGGAACATGAGGTAGGTGCCCTGTAGCTCGGGTACGGTGCATCCCATCTCCTTGAACCTCTTGTCGGCGATGCCCCTGATCTTGGTGAGGTGGGCGATGATGTCCTTGACCCAATACTCGCCGTGCCTGTCGAGGGCGGCCTGGGCGGCGGCGATGCTCAGGGTAGAGGTGCCGCGGAGGACGCCCTTCGCGCGCTTCTTCAGACCCTCCATCACCTTCGGCGTGGCGGTCAGGTAGCCGCACTGGAGACCGGGGAGGCCCCATGTCTTGCTGATGCCCCAGCTCGTCACCGTGAGGTCCGCTACTTCAGGGCTCAGAGTGGCGAGGCTGACGTGCTTCCTGCCGTCGAAGACTACGTCGTCCCAGAGTTCGTCGACCATTATGTTGATCTTGTTGTCGACTGCTACATCGACGATGCCCTTTAGCTCCTCCTTTGTCATGACGCGGCCGGAGGGGTTGTGGGGGTTGCAAACGAAGATGAGCTTTGTCTTCTTGTTGACGACCTTCTTGAGTCCCTCGATGTCGAACTTGTAGCCGTCCTCCTCGTGTAGTGTCCAGTAGGCGGGCTTCATTTGGCACGTCTCTACGGCGGTGAAGAAGGGGTAGTACATGGGGTCGGTGACGACGATCTCGTCGCCGGGCTTCGCACCACTGTTCTGAATGGCGAGCCACATCGCGGGGATGACTCCCTGCGTGACGTAGATGTCGTCCTTCGTGAGCTTGAAGCCGTTTTTCTTGTTGACCCTCTCCGCCATCGCGGCGCGGGCCTTGTCGTCGGTGTTGTAGAGAAGATCTTCGTCCTGTACGGCGTTGAGGAGCGCCTTCTTGATGAAGGGCGCCGTGGGGAAGTCGGGGTCGGCGAGCCACATGCCGATTACGTCTGGGGGGTCGCGGTGCCACTTGATGCCGGGCGCCGCGAGCATGCCCTCAATAGTTGATGAGTTGAGAACATCCGCGTTGTACATAATATGTCACTCTTAGCAAATCAAGGGCTCAACCGCCGGTAATAATCGTTTTGCTGGGGCCCCGGAGAGGCTTGAGCGAAGGAAAACGATAACGATATAAGAGTAATAGCAAACGCTTACGGGAGAATAGTAATGAAGATACTCCTATACTTCGACTGGGTGGGCAGCAGGAAGGAGCTTAGGGAGCACGACAAGCGGCTACAGAACGCCTCCAAGGAGGTAGGCGTCGAGTACATGGGCATACACGGCTCCATGAACCAGAAGTGGAACTTCTGCTGGATCTTCTCCGCACGCAGCTACGACCACTTCATGGAGATGACAGCCAAGGTCCCCAGGCCGCCCCAGATGACCCACTACGCTACCGAGTTACTCATCCCGGTAAAGCTCCCCAACGACGAGCCTAGCCTGTAAGAACCACGTCTTCTCAGCGGCTTCTAGAGGTCACTCTCGAACCGACCCCGTCTATGCCGACGACGACGGCTTCACACCCGGGGAATGATGCCTCCAAGAGCATCGCGGCCTCGACCGCTCTCTCCCTTTTCATGACCCCGAAGGCGACCTCGCCGAACATCGCCATTGTGAAGGTGTAGCCGGCGGCGTCCATCGTTTGGAAGACCTTCCTGAGCTTGGGGGTGACGAGGCCGACGTGCTCGGTGAACTGGCGGCTCAGCCTCATGAACTTCTCCGCGTCGCGTTCCTTGGCTAGTTCGTCGACGTATCTGCCGCCGAGTTCGTTTATCTTCGCCCTGAGGGCGGGGTTGCTTAGCGCCTCCTTCGTGGGGATTGGGCCGAAGTAGAGGTAGACGACGCGCAGGCTGTCTACGTCAGGGTAGGATACGGCGTCGCCTACGCCGGGTGCGCCGGGCTTTGTGAGCACGCCGAAGCCACCCCTCACGGCGGCGAAGACGCTGCCGAGGCCCGTCTTGCACTCGATCTCGGCGAGGTGGGCTATCTGCGCCGCCTCGTTATTTGTGAGTCCCTCACCCGTCGCCTCGTTCAACGCAAGGGCGAGGCTCAGCGCTCCAGCTCCACTGCTTCCGAAGCCCGCGATGGATGGCGTCTCGACGTGGTGCTCAATGGAGATGGCGTGGGGGGTGATTCGCTTTGAGAACTTCGTGAGGACGTTCTCGGAGACGAAGGCGCCGTCCGTCTGCTTGCCATTGATCTTTATCAACCAACTCGTCGCCGCGGCGGGCGTCGCCATGACGGTGGTGTAGACCCCGAGGTCGAGGCTGATGCCGGAGCCGCGCGCCCCCTTCCGCAGGGGGTCCGCAGCCTGGTCGCATATCTGGAAAAGTCCTGTTAGGTGTCCGGGCGCGAATGCCGTGGCTGAGCCCATGGCGAATCGCGTCAGGGGTGTGGCTCGGCTGGGATAAGCCTTGCTACTTGAGGGTGTTGTAGTCGAAGGGCTTCTTCGGGTCGGCTACGATCGCCTTGACCTTGAAGAGGTCGGTGTACTTCAGCCCGGAGCCGGTGTTGAAGAGTACGACGCGTTCGTCCCTGTCGACTTTGCCCTGTTCTACCATCTTACGTAGGGCGGAGATGGTGGCTGCACCCTCGGGGCACGCGAATATGCCCTCTAGGCGGCTTATCAGGCGCACATCCGCCATCAGTTCGTCGTCGGTGACGGAGATGGCTTCTCCCCCGCTCTCGCGGACCGCCTTGAGTATGAGGAAGTCTCCGAGCGCCTTGGGGACGCGCAGCCCGGCGGCGACCGTGTTCGCCCCGGTGAAGAACTCACTCTCCTCCTTGCCCTCCCTATACGCCTTGATGACGGGACTGCAGCCCTCCGCTTGAACGCTCACCATACGTGGGCGCTCGCTGCCTATCCACCCCATCTCCTCGAGTTCGTCGAAGACCTTCCACATGCCGATGATGCCGGTTCCTCCGCCGGTGGGGTAGATGATGACGTCGGGCAGCTTCCAGTCGAGCTGCTCCGCGACCTCGAGCCCCATGGTCTTCTTTCCCTCGACCCTGTATGGCTCCCCTAGGGTGGCGACGCTGAACCAGCCCATCTCTTGTGTGCCGTCTTTGACGAGTTTTCCGGCGTCGCTTATGAGTCCCTTGACTAGGACGACCTTGGCGCCGACGATGTCGGATTCGACTGCGTTGACGTTGGGGGCGTCCTCGGGCATGAAGACGTAGACTTCCATGCCGGCGCGTGCACCGTAGGTGGCCATGGCGCCCGCCGCGTTTCCGGCGGAGGGCAGGGCGACGCGCTTGACGCCTAGCTCCTTCGCCTTGCTTATGGCTGCGCTGAGGCCCCTCGCCTTGAAGCTGCCAGTCGGGATGATACCCTCGTCCTTCACCCTGAGGTTCTTGAGGCCGAGCGTCTCCCCGAGCTTCGGGGTCGGGGTGAGTGGCGTCCAGCCCTCGCCTAGGGTGACGACGTTCTCCGCCTTCCTGACTGGGAGTATCTCCCTGTACCTCCACATCGAGGCGACCCTGCCCACGAGTTCCCGCTTCGTGAGCGTCTCCTTCGCCGCCTCGAGGTCGTATCGTGGGAAGAGTGGCTTGCCGCACTTCTTGCAGACCGTCTGTAGCTGATCCGCGTCGTGGCGCGTGCCACACTTCGAGCATTCTAGGTGCGTCATCTTACTCATTGGGCTCAACTCTACGGTGTAGGATCGGTCGGTGGGTGGTGTTAAGGGTAACTGAGCCAAATGTGTGTGTCCCGAATATTTTCACAAACCTTTTATTCGGTGCCGCCGCTCTTCCCCCTACATACCGTTTGGAGATTGGTGTCATGGGGTATCGCTTTATCATGGCCGCCGAGTGGAGGGTGGCGTAGATGGGGTATCGCTTTATTCGGTAGCTCTACCCCGAGTGAGTCTAAACAGTTTGTAGTGAGTTCCGCAAAGGATCAAGCTGCATGGCTTGGTACCCGATTCTACTCTTTGGAGGCGCATGTCTATGGTTGAGATGGCTGGCACAAAGGCATTCGTGAAGTCCCTCGAATTGGAGGGTGTCAAATACGTTTTCGGGCTCCCCGGCGGGGTCGTCATCCCGCTCTGCGACGAGATACTAAACGGAGACTTCAGGTTCATCCTGGCGCGGCACGAGCAGGGGGCCGCTCACATGGCTGACGGCTACGCCCGCGCGACGGGCGGAGTCGGGGTCTGTCTCGCCACCTCGGGACCTGGCGCGACAAACGTCGTCACCGGCATCGCTACCGCACACAGCGACTCGAGTGCCGTCGTCGCCTTCACGGGGCAGGTCACACGCGCCACCATCGGCACAGACGCCTTCCAGGAGGTCGACATCATCGGGTGCAGCGCCTCCGTCACCAAGTACAACATGCAGGTCAGGAAGGCAAGTGAGATACCGAAAGCGGTCAAGACCGCCTTCCAGATCGCCTCGACGGGGCGGCGGGGCGCGGTCCTCGTCGACCTGCCCAAGGACGTCACCACGGATGTGGAGGACGTCAGCTTCCCCGAGACCGTCAAGCTCAGGGGCTACCACCCCAACTACCAGCCCGACCCGCGCGAGGTGGAGTGGGCGGCGAACCTGCTAGCGAAGGCGCAGAGACCCGTCGTGGTCGCCGGCGGCGGCATCATCAACTCCGGCGCGAGCCGCGAGCTGGTCGCCCTATGCGAGTACCTTATGGCACCAACCGCAACAACACTAATGGGCAAGGGCGCGTTCCCCGCTGACCACCCGCTCAGCCTCGGCCTGTGCGGCATGCATGGCACGCAGGCGGCGAACAACCTCGTCCCAGAGGCGGATGTGCTCCTAATCGCCGGGGCGCGCCTCAGCGACAGGACGACAGGCTCCGTGAAGAGCTTCGCGCCAAACGCGAAGGTCATCCACCTCGACATCGACAGGAGCGAGATAGACAAGAACGTGGAGACCGTGACACGCGTCGTCGGAGACGCCAGCCTCGGCCTGCGCGGTCTGCTCTACAACGTGAGCAAGCTACGCGCCAGCGGCGACGCCGGCTCCCAGTGGAGCAAGAGGGTCTCCGAGTTCCGCCTCCAGATGAATGGCACCGGCAACGGGCACAAGGAGGGCTACCTCAGGGCACCCGACGTCGTCAAGACGCTGCGTAACGCTCTCCCACGCGAGGCGATAGTCACTACGGAGGTCGGCCAGTGCCAGATGTGGGCGGCGCTACACTACGACGCATACGACCCACGCACATTCTTCACGAGCGGCGGCCTAGGCACGATGGGCTGGGGCTTCCCAGCCGCGATAGGCGTCAAGGCGGCGAGGCCCGACGTCCCCGTCGTCGACATCGCGGGCGACGGAAGCTTCGGCATGACCGAGAACAGCATGGCGACGAGCATCGAGGAGGACCTCCCCGTGGTCGTCGTCGTGCTCAACAATCACATGCTCGGCATGGTCGCGCAGTGGCAGCGCCTTTTCTTCGACCACCGCTACTCCGCGGTTAAGCTCAAGGGCAACCCTGACATGGTGAAGCTCGCAGAGGCGTACGGGGCTGAGGGAGTCAGGGTCGACACCCTCGAAGGCTTCCAGGCCGCCGTCAGGCGCGCCATAAAGAGCGACGTCTCGACAGTCATCGATGTACCAATAGACCCAGAGGAGAACGTGTACCCCATAGTTCCGCCGGGTGCGGGGCTCAAGGACGCGCTGCTGGAGGCATAAAAATGAGTGAGATGCATGTAGTCGCGTTCCTCGTCGAGAACAGGCCGGGTGTGCTGTTCAACATCAGCAACATGTTTAGGCGGAAGAACTTCAACATCCATAGCATCACGGCGGGGACGGTGCTTGACGACGACACGGTAAGGATAACCATCGTCGTTCAGGCGGACGCCCGGGGCGTCAATCAGGTGGTCGAGCAGCTCGACAAGATGGTGGACGTGATCGAGGTGAAGCGCCTTGACCCGCTCCGTGCAGTCAACAGGGAGCTCGCACTCGTGAAGCTCACGACCACCGACCCGATGGCGAGGGAGGAGGCATTGAAGTTGGTAAACGACTACCACGGGCTGATTCTGAACATCGAGCCGGACAACCTTATAGCCGAGGTCACGGGTGAGTCTGCGGATATAGACGCGTTCCTCGCCGCCGTGACCCCGATAGGGGTGGAGGAGGTGTCGAGGACGGGTGTGACCGCCATAGAGAAGGGGCGGCTCAAGCTGGAGAAGTGAATGCATTGGTGAAGGTATACCACGAGAAGGACATAGACGACAAGGCGTTGAAGGGTAAGACCGTCGCCGTGATCGGCTACGGAAGCCAGGGCAGGGCACAGGCCCTTAACATGAAGGACAGCGGGGTCGACGTGGTCGTCGGTCTCCGCCCGGGTGGCAAGAGCTGGAAGAAGGCCGAGGCTGACGGCGTCAAGGTGACGACGGTCCTCGAGGCGGCGCAGAAGGGGGACATCGTGCTGATGCTTGTCCCCGACATGGCACAGCCCACGGTGTGGAAGGAGGAGGTCGCCCTCGCTATGAAGAAGGGCAAGACGCTCCAGTTCGCACACGGCTTCAACATCCTCTACGGTGCCATCAAGCCGCCGAAGGATGTGGACGTCATCATGGTCGCCCCGAAGAGCCCCGGCGCGGAGCTTCGCCGTCAGTATGAGGCGGGTTTCGGTGTGCCGGCGCTCGTCAGCGTCCAGCAGGACGCGTCGGGCAAGGCGCTGCAGACGGCCCTCGCGATCGCCAAGGCGCTTGGTAGCGGCAAGGCGGGTGTCCTCGAGACATCGTTTAAGGACGAGACTGAGGAGGACCTATTCGGTGAGCAGGCTGTCCTCTGCGGAGGCGCGGATCAGCTCATCCGCCGCGGCTTCAAGGTGTTGGTCGACGCGGGTTACCCGCCCGAGTTGGCGTACTTTGAGGTCTGTAATGAGCTCAAGCTGATCGTTGACTTGATCTATACGTCGGGCATCGGGGGCATGTACCGCGCCGTGAGCGACACGGCGAAGTGGGGCGGCCTCACCGTTGGGCCTGTGATCGTCGACGACCGTGTCGAGGAGAACATGAGGAAGGTGCTGAAGGATGTCCAGAGCGGCAAGTTCGCAAAGGACTGGATGGCCGAGTACAAGGGCGGCTCCAAGAACTTCAAGGCGCTCATGGAGGAGGTCGACGGGCTCGAGATCGAGAAGGTCGGCAGGCAGATCAGGAAGATGAGCGGGCTCGAGAAGTAGCCCCTCCTTCTTGGATCGTTTAGTTTCCTCGGAAATTCGTCGTTTCCGCTTCTGTGGCTTGGTGTGGGCTCTACGGGAGTTTTCGCTGTGGCTGGGTGATTATCTCCTGCTACCGGTGATAAGGGAAAAACGCGTTTTTTCGATTCGGCGTGGGGGTCTGGATTCGAGTCTTCTTGGATCGTTGAGTTTTTGGGAAAATTTTCGCTTTCCTACATCTGTGGCTGGTTATAAGATAACCTCTTACCGGTCATAACCTTTTTTCCATCATTTCCACGTCCGTAGCTGGATTGACGGGCTTGTTTGCTTCTCATATGATGGCTCGAAAAAAAATTGTTTGCGTGCGTAGCATAGCATAACCAAAAAAAATTTGTTTGGCTTGTAGCCGTGGCTAGGCTTATCGAGAAAAAAGGGTCTATGTCGTTGGTTTTTCTCGCTTGATCTCAGTTATATTTCTCAAGGCTGGTTTTTGTATCCATGCCTGAGAGGGGTCTCCACGCCGAGTTGAAGGAGTGGCTGCGTGAGCCGGGGGACCTCGTCGAGGGCACCGTCTGGGGGTACCGCGCCGACATCATCCGCGGCGACTTGCTCATAGAGATTCAGACTGGGAACTTCCCCCAGATTAGGGCGAAGCTGGCGAAGCTGTTGAAAGGGTATAGGGTCAGGCTCGTCCACCCGGTGCCGGAGAGGCGCTGGATAATCAGGGATGTTGACGGTAAACGGCGGCGCCGGGTCTCCCCCCGCGTGGGGCGCGTCGAGGAGGTCTTCAACGAGCTCGTCTACTGCCCGACGCTTCCCCTCGACCCCAACTTCTCCCTCGAGGTGTTGATGGTCCACGCCGAGGAGGCGCAGGCGGTCAGGTGGAGGGGGAAGAGGAGGACGCGGTACACGGTGACCGAGAGGCACCTCGTCGAGGTCGTGGGCAGGGAGGTCTTCGAGAAGCCCGCCGACTACCTGCGCCTGCTCCCCGAGATGAACGGCGCATTCACGGCACGGCAACTGAGCAAGTCCTCGAAGCTTAGGATTACTCTCGCCCGTCGGATGGTCTATTGTCTCGCCAAGATGGGGTTGATAGAAGAGGTGGGGAGCGTGGCACGCGCCAAGCTCTACCGCGTGAAGGCTTAACGGGGTATGTTCAGCGAGTCGGTGGGCGCCTCGTATGGGCCGAGGCCGCTCTTCTGCTTCACGAGTATGGTCTTGTTGAGGGTCTTGGGGTGCTTGCCGTCGAGCTCGTCGCGGAGCCAGTCGGCGATGTATGGGTAGATCTCGATGCCGCCGATGCCCTCGCGCAGGCTTATGCGGTGGAACTCGTTCTCGAGGACCCAGAGCTCCTTGGGGCATTTCAGTTCGTCGAAGAAGTCAACCGCTGCTTCTAGGTGGCAGAGGGGGTCGTATTCGCCCATTGTGAGGAGTGTGGGGCAGTTGATCCTCTCGGCGAAGCCCGCGGTGTCCATCTTCTCCGCCATGGCGTCGAACTCGGCCTCGTCGGTTTGGCCGGCCATGTACATGAACATCTGCTTGAAGCGTGGGGACGCTTCGCCGAAGATGGCCTTCTTGGGGCCGACGACGGCGTAGGTGGTGGCGAGGGCGCGGACACGCTTATCGATCGCAGCCGTTCTGACGCCCCAGTGGCAGCCGAAGCTGATGCCCGAGATCACTATCTGCGTCGGGTCGACCTCGGGACGGGAGACGAGCCAGTCGATCGCCGCCATCGCGGCGCGCTCGTAGTTGTCGTCGCTGACCCTGATCTTGCGTATGTTGCTCATGCCCTGCCCCGGGCCGTCGATGCTGAGGACGTGCATGCCGCGGCGGAGGAAGGGGTTGGCGAGGGGGTTGGGGAACGCCTCTTTGGTCATGTCCATGCCGGGGAGGAAGAGGACGGCGGGTGCCTTGCGCCTGTCCCTGAGCAGGTGGAAGCGGCCCTGTATCTGGACGCCCTCCCATGGTATCTCCACCTTTTCGATTGGGTAGTCGGCGTAGGCGGCGACCTTGTCGGCGCACTCGATGTGCTTGCTGTGCAGGAATATCTTCTCCTTGTTGTCGTCCTCGAAGATGCTGTGCTGGGCCTCGTGGTAGACCTGGCTGGCCCTGCGGTAGAGTTGGCGCGCCGTGTCTGTGTGCCCCGCGGCCTCGGCGGCCTTCGCGATCCCCTCTATGTGGCGCGCCTCCTTGTAGAGGACACGCGGGATCATCCTGTACGACTTGACCTCCTTGGGGAGGTCGCGCTCGTCGTTGGCGAGGTTCTGCACCCTGCCCGTCGTCTTGACTATCCAGTCGAGGACCCACTGCTGGTCGTCCCTCTTCATCTTGCTTCTAGTCATCGTCGGCACCTGATGGGCTGGATATGCCCGGTTGGTGGGTATAAGATTTCACACACGCGGTCACGTAGCCCCAACCGGGGCACTCGAGCACCGTTTTGACACAAACATGTCGTAAGGAATAATAGCTGCTCGCCCCTGATGGGAAAACAGCATGGTCCACCGTTACTCGGCCGCGATAGTTCAGTACATGCGTGTCAATCCGGAGGAGGTCCCCGACATCGATGCGCGCAAGAAGATAAACCTCGAACGTGTGCTCGCCAGCTTCCAGAGCCTCGAAACTTGGGAGGAGACGATACCCGTGAAGCTGACGGTCTTCCCGGAGAACATCCTGCGCCACGAATACAACGAGGCGGACCCGAGGCAGGACCAGAAGATGCGCGTGGCCACGGCGATCGAGATGCCGGGGCCTGAGACGGACGCCATCGCGGTTATGGCGAAGAAGTGGGGCACATACGTCTCCGCCAGCCTCCACGAGAGGGACCCCGAGTTCCCCGACTACTACTTCAACACCGCTTTCCTCATGAACCCCAAGGGCAAGATCATACTCAAGTACAGAAAGATCAACCCGTGGATACCCCTCGAGCTGACGACTAGCCCACACGATGTCCTCGACGACTACAAGGCTCCACTGTTTCCCGTGGCGAAGACTGAGCTGGGCAACCTCGCATGCATGGTCTGCTACGACCAATTCTTCCCCGAGGTGGCGAGGCAGCTCGCCTTCAACGGCGCCGAGGTAATCATGAAGCCCACAGTCTTCCCACCCTACCCGCAGGAACTCATGTTCGACCCATACGACTGGTACACGGTCGTGAACAAGATGAGGAGCATCGAGAACATGGTCTACGGCGTGAACGCGAACGAGGCGAAGTACGGCAACAGCATGATAGTCGACTTTATGGGCAGGCCCATCGCCGTAGCCGCGAAGGGACGCCAGATGACCATCGGCGCAGTCATCGACATCGACGAGCTCCGCGAGTACCGCAAGACGACGAAGCTCCACAACACCCTCCAGCAGAGCCGCAACGAGTGCTACACCTACCTCCAGAAGCCCATGTGGCCGAAGAACAAACCCCTGCTGAAGAAGGTGGACTACCCGGCGTGGGCTTCAAAGCCCGACTTCTATGAGTAGACTGCTGCTCCAGTTATCGTTGCTATATAACACTCCGAGCAATCCACTGATCACTCTTTTTTAAATACGTGATCAATGAAACGCATTTTCTACGAGTAGGGTAGGTTAGATAAACTGAGGGCGCCCCATTCCTCTGCATGGTGGGTATTCTTGGCAGAGTCGACTGGGCTGCGTCGGCGCGCAGCCTCCTCACGAGTGCGGCGGGGCTTGAGCCGGGTAAGCCGGCGATAATCCACATAAGGCACACCGAGCGCCCCTGCATCACTGGACCGAACAGCAACGTCCTCCTGTCCACCCCCGAGGGGAGGGAGGCGGCGGTCGAGTTCGGAGAGGGGCTGCCGACCGGGAGGAACTATCGCCTCTACCACAG
>DUKA01000235.1 GCA_013329615.1 Candidatus Bathyarchaeota archaeon | reverse complement strand
AGGTAGTCCTTGTCGAGGACGAAGAGAGGGGGATTAGAAGAGTCCGCCTTGATGACCGCCTTCTGTGCTATGGTCTCTGATATTTCGGCGGATAGCCCGTTCAGGTAGGCGTAGGCTTCGGGGCTTAGCTGGTAGCCCGAGGCTATGATGTGCTGTAGGAACTGGGGCATCCGCTGGCTCAAGTGGGGGGCTCACCCGCTGTTTACTTCGCCTTGCTCGCGTAGTCCTCGCGTGGGGGGCCAAAGGTCTCGATGAGTATGGCTTCGCCCTTACCGGTGTTGACCCAGTCGTGACTCTCTCCGCCGGGTATCTGCCAGCTGGCGCCTGCGACTGTCTTGAACTTCTTACCCGCGGAGGTGAGGACGCCTTCGCCCTTGATGCAGGTGCCTATCTGTTCGTGTGGGTGCTTGTGGTCGGGGACGACTGCTCCTGGCTGGGCGATTATGTAGACGAGCATGACCTTCTCGCCGCTTCCGAGTATCCTGATCTCGACGCCGGGTGCGGGGGTGAGTCTTGGTGCCTTCTCCCAACTGTTGGTATTCATGTCATATCTCTGGGGGATTGTGGGGGTATAAAGGATACTCGGCTTAGACCGTGCTACCCATGATAACGAGAAAAAAATTTACAACCACTGTATGGAAGGGGTGCTCCTTTTGATTAGATCGGCATACTTACGGGGCCGTTTTCAGGCTCCATTTGGCTAAAAGATTCGTAAAAAGGGAAATCGGGGGTACCCCTTTCTCCCTTTACAGGGTCTGCTTCTGCTCAGGTTGCTGCTGTATGAGGTCGCGTATCTCTTTGCGGACGCTGTAGCGATATGGCATTGCGTTCGTGCTGCGGTCGACGAAGCCGGTCTCGTAGAGCTTCTTGAGCATGCGTGCGGTGTGTTCGCGTGTTGTGCCGAGGTGTTCCCTGATCTCGGGGACGGCGCCTTCGCCGAGTTCGGCGATCTTCTTGAGGGCGCTTAGCTCGGTTTCGGTTAGCTGTGCTAGGACGTTGCCCTGCTGTACGGGTATGGGGGCAGAGATGTCCTGGCGGATGACGACGCGCTGCTTCGGAGCCGTGGCGAGCTTCTGGACCTCCTTGCGGAGCGTCTCGACGGATGTCTCGGTGGTCTCGACGCGGTTCTGGAGGCTCTTGACTGCCTCGAGACCTTTGAGCGTGGCCTCCTTCGCCTCGCCGCTGTTGCGGAGCGCCTCGGATGCGACTATCTTGGCTGTGGTCGCCTCGTTCTCGGCCTTGGCGACATCCTGCTGCAGGCGGTTGACCTGTCGCGTGAAGCCGAAAGTGATGTTCCTCACGGATTCGCGGGCATCCGCGTACTCGGCTGTGGCCTCCTGTATCTTGCGGTAGAAGATGATGGAGGCGGCTACGGTCACTAGAAGCAGGGCCACAGCGGTGATTGTTAGCTCCAAGGTGACGCCGTCGATTTCTCCTGTGTGAATGTCGCAGGACCGCCTTTTTACTCCTTTGGTTACCCTCAGCAGATGAGGGCTTTCAGACTCATTATTTAATAGGCTTCGCCCCCCATAGCTGTGAATCGGCTTGGTTTCCCCCGAGTTGGTCGAGGCCGAGGTGCGGGTCACAGGCAGGGTGCAGGGGGTAGGCTTCCGCCCCTTCATCTACCGCCTCGCTGTCCGCCACGGGCTCAGAGGATACGTCATTAACCTAGGCGACGCCGGCGTCGAGGTCGTCGTTGAGGGCGCGACGAGGGAAGTCGAGGGCCTCATCAACGCGATTAAGTCCGAGGCACCGTCTGTGTCCGAGGTTGGTGGCGTGCTCGCCTCCTACAGGCCCTACAGGGGTAGGTTCGAGGAGTTCGTCATCGACAAGAGCAGGAACGGCGGCAAGGCGGCCTCGGGCATCTTTCCACCCGACATAGGCATCTGCCCGGACTGCCTAATGGACATGGAGGACGAGAGCGGGCGGTGGTTCGAGTACCCCTTCACCGCCTGCGCGTGGTGCGGCCCCCGGTTCACGGGCGTGAAGTCCCTCCCATACGACAGAGAGAGGACGCACATGCACAACTTCCCCATGTGCACCGACTGCACGACAGACTACAAGAACCCTCTGGACAGACGCTTCGATGCGCAGGGTATCACATGCAGCCACTGCGGCCCTAAGATGAGCCTACTCGATGCCGGTGGAAAGGCTATTGTGGTTCAGGACGTTTTCGTCGAAGCCGCCAAGCTGCTCAGGGAGGGGCATGTGTTGGCCGTGAAAGGCATCGGAGGCTTCCACATAGCCGCGCTGGCAACCGAGGACGAGCCGGTCAACAAGCTCAGGGCGCGCAAAAACAGGCCCTACCAACCATTCGCCCTGATGTCGCCGGACATGGACGACGTGAAGACCTTCACGGAACCCGACGCAGCCGAGTCGCGCGCCCTAGTCTCCTGGCAGAAGCCCATAGTTCTCGTCAGGAAGAACGGCGAGGTCATCTCGGAGCAGGTCGCCCCGGGATTGAGCAGGGTCGGCGTGATGCTACCCTACACGGGGATACAGGTTATGCTCTTCAAGAGGCTCAGGGCGCCCGCGCTGATTATGACGAGCGGGAACAGGTCAGGGCTGCCCATGGCGACCACTAACGAGGCGGCCCTGAGCGAGCTACGGGGGATAGTCGACTACTTTTTGGTTCATGACAGGGAGATCGTGAACAGATGTGACGATTCTCTGCTCAGGATGAACGGCGGAAGGGTCGCATTCATACGCAGATCACGGGGCTACGTGCCTGATCCCGTTGAAATACCCCTGAAAAAGGGCATATCTTTCGCCGTCGGTACAGAGCAGAGCAACGTGGCAGCTGTCACACTCGACGGAAGATGCTACCAGACACAGTACCTAGGTGACATTACCAACCTGGAGTCCTTCGACTACGAGAAAACGGCCATATACGCCATGCGTGACCTCCTGAAAATCACACGTAATCCCGATGTGATTGCCTGTGACCAGCATCCGGGCTACATGACGTCACAGTTGGCGGAGGTGATATCACAGGAAACAGGTGCCCGCATCACAAAATCACAGCATCATCACGCCCACATTGTGTCCGTATGTGCCGAAAACGGGATAAAACCCGACGAGGAGGTCGTTGGGATAGCCCTTGACGGTGCCGGATATGGCTCAGACGGCTCGATATGGGGTGGAGAAGTGCTAATTTCCACTTATTTCGACTACAAAAGGGCGGGACACCTCCAAAATCTACCCATGCCAGGGGGCGATATCTGCGCCTACAGCCCATACAGGATGCTGATATCGGCATTAACCCTCACAATGAGTGATGAGGAGATACGTGATATCACAAAAAATCACATACAAAAAGCGTTAATTAACGGTCAAGATGAGTTTTGGGTAGTAACCCAGCAAGCTAGGGAGAAAAATGTCATAAAGACATCGAGTTCGGGTCGCCTCTTAGACTCCGTCGCTTCACTAATTGGTTCAACTTATCGCAGAACGTACGAAGGCGAGCTAACCATGAGGCTAGAGTCGCTAGCTGAGCTCGGGGACCCAAACAAAATAAAGTTTAAACCTGAAATCATACAAGACGGGGGAATATATCAATTAAAAACAGAAAATATGCTAAATTATTTAACTATCAATCAAAATAAGTTTAAAACTCAGGATATAGCAGCGTTCAGCCAAAAATATCTCGCCAATGGGATAGCCAACACAGCTCTTAACGTCGCGCAAGAACAGGACGTACACAGTGTTGCGCTGTCGGGTGGAGTCGCTGTGAACCAATACATATCAAATACAATCATCAAATCCCTCGAAAAACAGGGGCTGAAAGTGTTTACTAACCAAAAAACGGCTCCAGGCGATGGTGGCTCCTCATTGGGCCAATCCTGCATCGCCCTCGTCTCTGTGATTTAGTGTGATATCACACCATCTTGAGTTTCGTGGGCCGCGATAAAGCCTCTATTCCCTCCGTCAATTCCTCCTCAATACGCCTAAGCATCGCCTTCGACTGACGTGGGCCAGATCCCTCTATAGCTGTAAGGTATTCTCTCAATTTTTCGACCAAGTTTTGATACTCCTCGAAGGGCTTGGCATCATAGACCCCTACATAGCTAAGTAGGACTATAGTGAAAATTGAAGATATCACACGCCTCCTACCCTGACCTAACGTACGGCTAAATGAGCCTCTGCTGACTTTCTTAGCCCTAAATAACGTCTTTTCTTTAAAGGGTATCTTTTCCTCAGACATTACGTCTATTAATAGGTCAATCATCAATGTTTCGAACTGTGTCTTCGTTAAATTGCTATTTTTTAACAAAAGGTCTGTAATTGGGTCTTGAAATGCTTTTTGGATTATCTTCTGGGTTTCTTCGGGAGATTCCATCTAAGCCACCTCAGTAATGGTTGGTACCGTGAAATGATACCATTGTATACAATTCTGTATGCCGTATCAACCTTTTGTTTTCGCCACCTAGCAAGTATTCTACCGCTCAACGACAGCCGTCTAAACACATTATAAGCATAATCGGATATAATTAACCAATATTTAGCTAAATATACTACCAGAAACGGTTTAATCCACCGAACAACACCCAAACAACAATGATCACCATCACACAACTAGCAATAGACCCGAAAAAAATCCAATCAAAGATCTCAGAATTCATAAAAAACACACTAAAAACAGCGCATCAAGAGAAGGTAATAGTCGCCATAAGTGGTGGAATCGACTCGGCAGTAGCCCTAGCTGCCGCTGTGAAGGATCTAGGGGCAGAAAACGTCACCGCGCTCACTCTACCTGAGCGGGATATCACGCCGAAAACCGACGTCGAGGATGTGATACGCCTCTGTGAGGCATTCGGAGTCACGTGTGAGCGCGTCGAAATCACGCCCATGTTACATGTGATGCGCGAAAACATGCCCGATTTCAACCCAGACGACCGCGTAACCCATGGTAACATGAAGTCGCGCCTCAGGATGCTACTAACCTACTACTACGCAAACAAACGCGGGGCCATGGTGATGGGAACATCGAACAAAACGGAGTTATACCTCGGCTACTTCACAAAATACGGCGACGGCGGAGTCGACTTCATGCCCTTTGCCGATCTCTACAAGTGCCAGATCAGGACCCTAGGCAGGCACCTAGGCGTCCCCGTGAGTATCACGNNACGCCTCTGGCCCGGACAAGACACCGAGAAGGACCTCGGACTCCCCTACGACAGCCTCGACCTGATAGTCCACACCCACCTACAGGAGTGGACACCCGCAAAGATAGCAGCCGAGACGGGGGTCGACATCGATAAGGTGAAGGAAATCGTGGCGCGTATCGCCGCAAACGAGCACAAGCGCCGCCCTCCGGCAATCTTAAGACTAAGCTAACCCCCTACGTTAGCGCTTAAAGGAGACACGTCCATGGGAAGAAGAAGGAAGAAAGAAGAGAAGATCATTAGGAAGACGCTGCCCGAGCTGTTCCTCTGCCCCAACTGCGCCAAGAACTCCATAAAAGTCACTATCGACCCCAAGAACAACCTCGCCGGCATCCGTTGCAGCGCCTGCGGCCTCCATGGACGGATAGTCATCGAGCCAAACACCGCCCCCGTTGACGCCTACAGCACGTTCGTCGACAAGTACTACGAGGGAGCGACGCAGAAGGTTGGCTAACCGCGTAGAGCAGTACCTCCAAGACAAGATCAAGGCGGAGGGATGCATACACATGACCCTCCTCGATCCCGAGAAGAAGTCGGGGTACGACTGCGCGGCAATCGCCAAGCAGGCTGAGGCGGGNNGGTCGTCAAGCTACCTGTCATCATCTTCCCGAACAACATCGCAAGCATCACCGGCGCAGCCGACGCCATTTGGTTCATGAGCCTCCTCAACAGCGCGAACACCTACTACCTCATCGACAGCCAGGCCATCGGCGCGCCAATGGTGAAGAAGCTCGGCATCGAGTCGTTGCCTATGGGCTACATAATCGTCGGCTACGGCGGAGCCGCGGGATACGTCGGCCAGGCACGTGTCGTCCCATACGACCGCCCCGAGCTCGCAGTCGCATACGCATCAGCCGGAGAACTACTCGGCATGCGCTACATCTACCTCGAAGCCGGCTCAGGCGCACCCCAGCCAGTGACGCCGCAGATGATTGGCGCCGTTCGCAAGTACTGCAAGGGTACGCTCGTCGTCGGCGGAGGCATCCGCGACGCAAAAGCCGCCGTTGCGGCGAAGAAGGCTGGCGCCCAGATAATCGTCACCGGCACCCTAGTCGAGGAAGAGGCGAAGGTCACGGAGCGCATCTCCGAGATCACAAAGGCCCTCAAGGCCTAAGCCTATTATCCCGCCGACGCAGTTACCTTTTCGATTTGAGCCAGCTACGCATGACGCCGGAGTATAGGGTATACTTCGATGAGCTAGAGGCGAAGTTGGCCAAGCTGTACGAGATCGCCGGAGAGGCACGCAAGAAGGGGCTGGACGCCTCAACGGAGGTCGAGGCACAGATCACACGCGACATCGCGGAGCGCGTAGAGAAGATGCTCGGCCC
>DUKA01000185.1 GCA_013329615.1 Candidatus Bathyarchaeota archaeon | reverse complement strand
GGGATAGGGCTGCATGATGGTGAAACGCTTGGTGTTGGCGGGGAGTGCGGTCTTCGGGCGGAAGTTGCGGCCGCCAAGGTTCACGCCGAAGCTCCGAGCCCAATAGTGGTTGATCTGCCCTTCGGGCGTGATGACCAGAACGATCAGGTCTCCGCCGCTCTTCTTGAGCAGAGGGGCGGTCACCGGCAACGCGAGGGACATCTCGTCGGCCTTGGAGAAGCAGTTGGCGATAACGATATCGCAGTCGGGGATGTCATCGGTTGCCCAGTACTCGCGTGCGACGTTGACGCCGGCGACATGCTCGTCAACCACGTCGCCGACGAACAGGTGAGTCACCTGGCGCTTGAAGTTGTAGATGCAGTCCACCTTGATGTCGAGGCCCGCCATGCGCGCCGCATCGTTCATGTCCCTCTTCAGGATATTGCCCTCATACTTGCCGATACCTGCAGACGGATGCGGGAAGAGCCTCGTGTGGTTGAGGTCGATGGTCGTTATCGACGCCACTCCGGGGAGGATAATCTTGCTTCCTCCGCCGAAGCCGTAGCCGAAGTGGGGCATGATGCTGCTTATGGTGACTTTGAGGTCGCAGCTCGTGACCTCCTTGTTGATGAGTATGGGCGTGCCGCGGCTGGTCTTGCCGAGGTCGACGAAGCCCTCGTAGGGGTTGTGGTTGAAGACGTTGTACTTGGCACATATCTCCTCGCCAAGTTTCTTCTGGAAGTCGAAGAGCATGCGCCCAGTGTGCGCGCCCGACGCCATCATGAAGACAATTTTGTCGTCGGTGATTCCACCCACGTGCAGTTCGTCGAGGACCGCGGGCAGGAACTGCGTCGTCTTTGTGGGGCGAGTCATGTCGTCGAAGATTATAACGGCTTTCCGTTTGCCCTTAGCGAGTTCGCTCAGGGGCTTTGTTCCTGTGGGGTGCTGTGTCTTCTCCTTGATCTCGTGGGGCTTGAGCGCCTTGGCGCCGTGCCCCTTCATATTCTGGACGTTCACATCCCAACCATCGGGGAATGTGAGGGCCTCGGGCTTCCAGCCGTACCACTCCCAAGCAGGGACGCTGACGGACTTCATGGGTAGGAGATGCCCCACAGTCTCTTAAAGACGTAATCTCACACCGGCAAGCGTGAGTAACCGCTACAGATATCAGTAGAGACTCCTCAGGTATCTCATGGGGATGATTGATGGAGTACCAGAAGGACCTGAGGAGGGAGTTCCCGAAAGTCTTCGACCGGGCTTACGAGCAGATGCGTAAGTTCCGCCACGTTAGAGAAATCATGACGACGAAGGTCATCACCATCACTGAAGACAAGAACATGGGCGAAGCCGCCAAGATGATGGGGGAGAAGCACATCGGCAGCCTCATCGTCGTCGCCGATTCTAAACCTAAGGGCATAGTCACCGAGAGGGACCTGCTGAGCGGCATTCTGGCGCTGGGGAGGGACCCCGCCAAGACGAATGTGGGCGAGGCGATGTCGTGGCCACTCGTCACAATCCCGCCGGACGCACCGATCAAGGAAGCCGCCCAGATAATGATGAAGAGGAAGGGCAGGCTCGCGGTCATGGAGAAGGAGAAGCTCATAGGCATAGTCTCCGCCTCCGACTTCATCAGGAGCCTCCCCGACGTGCCCGAGACATACGTCAAGGTAGAGGACTACATGACCCCGAAAGTTGTAGTGGTCGACGAGGGCGAGTCGGTCGCCAACATCGCCGTCACCATGGGCAAGGAGAGGATAGGGAGCGTCCTCGTCACGGCGAAGGGGTTGCTTAAGGGCATCTTCACCGAGCGCGACCTGCTGACAACGTTCCTGAAGGAGGGCAAGTCGCTGGACACTCATGTAGGGGACTACGCCTCCACTCCGCTTGTCGTGGCTCCAGCTTGGATAAGCGTCTACGAGGCGGCCTACATTATGGCGGAGAGGCACATCAGGAGGCTGCCCCTCGTCGAGGAGGAGGAACTCGTGGGCATCATCACGGCGCGTGACCTCGTCGAGGCGTACGCCAAGTAGCCGCCCCTCCCCCATTTTCTTGACAGAGTTGCACATCGGTGCAACAAAACCCATATACGAACCTCAGGGTTGTGTTGATCAATGTCACGCGATCTTCTTCCGGACGGGATCGTGATCCTTGACTTCGGCGGCCAGTACTGCCACCTGATCGCTCGCCGGGTCAGGGAGATGATGGTCTACTCCGAGATCCTGCCAAGCGACGCCACACTCGGCGACGTGGAGGGACTCAAGAAGGCGATGAGGCTCAAGGGCGTCATACTCTCGGGGAGCCCCAGCAGCGTCAACGCCCAGAACTCGCTCAGACTCGACGAGGGGATTCTCGGCCTCGGCGTCCCCGTGCTCGGCCTCTGCTACGGGCACCAGTTACTGGCACAGCTCAACAAGGGCGAGGTCCGGAAGGGGGCGGTCAAAGAGTATGGTTCACGCCTCGCCTACATCAACAAGGCGGAGGGCATCCTAGAGGGAATGGAGGCGGAGGAACCAGTCTGGATGAGCCACGGCGACACCGTCTTCAGCCTCCCCAGCTGCTTCCACGTCCTCGCCCACACCGACTCCGCACCAGTCGCCGCCTTCAGCTACCCAGAGAAGGGCGTCTACGGGCTGCAGTGGCACCCCGAGGTCAAACACACCACACACGGCGACCGCATGCTAAACAACTTCGTCTTCAAGATATGCAAGTGCAAGCCTAACTGGAAGCCTGCCGACGCCGTCGAAGAAGGAGTTGAGACTGTAAGGAAGCAGGTCGGCAAGGGCAAGGCCGTCATCGCTCTGAGTGGCGGGGTCGACTCAAGCGTCGCCGCAGCCATCGTCGGCAAGGCACTCGGCGACCGCATCATGGCGGTACACGTCGACCACGGCTTCATGCGCATGGACGAGTCACGCCAAGTACAGGAGGCCATGGAAAGGATAGGCGTCAACGTCAAGGTCGTCGACGCCAAGGCCCAGTTCCTGAGCCGTCTCAGGGGCGTTACGGACCCCGAGAAGAAGAGAAAGATAATCGGAGAGGAGTTCATCAGGGTCTTCGAGGATGAGGCGCGTCACTTTAGCGCCGAGTACCTCGTGCAGGGCACCATTTACCCCGACAGGATAGAGTNNCCCGCCACGCCGACACCATCAAGACACACCACAACGTCGGCGGACTACCCCTACACATGGAGTTCAAAGGAGTCGTCGAGCCACTCAAGGACCTCTACAAGGACGAGGTACGCGCCCTCGGCACGAAGATCGGGTTACCCAAGGAACTAGTGTGGCGCCAGCCCTTCCCCGGACCCGGACTCGCAGTCCGCATAGTCGGGGAGGTCACCGAGGAGAAGCTCGACGCCCTCAGAAAGGCGGACGTGATAGTCACCGAGGAGGTTGAGAAGTCGGAGATCGCCGGCGTCCCGTGGCAATACTTCGCCCTACTCACCGACACCAAGAGCACCGGCGTCAAGGGCGACGAGCGCGCCTACGGGTGGACCGTCGCCATCCGCATAGTCGAGAGCGTCGACGCCATGACCGCCAACTTCAGCAGGGTGCCGTGGGACCTCCTCGAACGCATGAGCAACAGGATGACAAACAGCATACCGCAGGTCGTCCGCGTCGTATACGATGTGACAAACAAGCCACCGGGCACGATAGAGTGGGAGTAGATTGATCGGCTATAGCTATCCGCCCGGAGGGCCACCAGCCGATCTGCTCGTCGAGGGTAGGGGAAAGACACTAGGCGAGGCGGTGGCAAATGTCGCCCTGGGCATGCTCAACATGATAACGCCCCTCGAAGGGATAGCCGAGAAGGAGACATACCGGGCTAACGTGGAGGGCAGCGACCTGCAGAGCCTCATCTTCAACCTGCTTGACGAGATGCTCTTCCTAAACGACTCGGATGGTCTCACGGCGAAGAGCCTCACGGTCGAGATCGACGAGGCCAATCTAAAGGCGAGAGCCGTGGCGAGGGGAGAACGCTTCAGCGCCGCCACCCACCAAGTGGGCATCGCCGTGAAAGCCGTGACCTACCACATGATGAAGATAGAGAAAACAGGAGAAGGTTACAGAGTCCTGACGGTCTTCGACACCTGACACGGGTTATAGTTTTTAATGTTGACCTTGCAAATGTAAAGACAGGTGTTATTGAATGGAGTTTGACATAGTTACAATCCTGATTAGTATAATCGGTGGCGCCATCATCATGGCCCCCGTCCTCTGGATCGCGGGCAGGATGCTCGTTGGCTCGACCAACGCCAAGTTCACCGACGCTATAATGATCGTCGTACTTTCCAGCATCGCGAACACAGTCGTGGGGCTCTTCATCGGGGGCATCATCGGCTCCCTCGCCTCGCTCGTCGTCACATTATACCTGATCAAGAAGTACTACGAGTGCAGCTGGGGCAAGGCAGCCGTCGTCGCCATCGTGACCACAGTCATCTTCGTGATAATCGCGGTGGTGCTGGGCATGGTCCTAGGTATCAGTCTAGGCGGCGGCTTCATCTAAACAAACTAACCCTTTTTTCGGTTTTTTACAGTATCTTCGTCGGCTCTACCTGTTTCGGCACCTTGCAGACGAGGAAGCGCAGGGTCTTCGTGCCCTTGTTGTACCAGCAGTGAGGTATGTTCTTCGGGCTCTCGATGAGAGTGTCGGGGCCGACCTCCTTCTGCTCCTCCCCGATCTCTACTACACCCCTGCCTTCGAGGACGTAGAAGAAGACGTCGGTCGGCGTGATGTGGCGCTTGAGCTGCTCCCCCGGCTTCAGCGTCAGGTGTGTGAGCGTGGCGTGCTCGGTGTTGTAGAGGCTCTTGGACTCGACGCCGTGTGGGTTCTGCCCCGTCTGAGCCGCCTTTACCTCCACGATCTTCAACACACTCACCCTAGGATTGCCTTCAGGTCGGCGTCAGGCGTCGTTATCGGCATTATGTTGTAGTTGTCGACGAGCACTTTGAGCACGTTGGGCGTGAGGAAGGCGGGGAGGCTCGGGCCTAGGCGGATGTTCTTGATGCCTAGGCTGAGCAGTGTCAGCAGTATGGCGACAGCCTTCTGCTCGTACCAGCTTAGTATCATGCTGAGGGGTAGCTCGTTTACGCCGACTCCGAAGGCCTTGCTGAGCGCCACTGCGATCTGTATCGCCGAGTAGGCGTCGTTGCACTGCCCGATGTCGAGCAGCCTAGGTATGCCCTCTATGTCACCGAGGTCCTTATCGAAGAACCTGAACTTACCACACGCGAGTGTCAACACGACGCAATCCTTCGGCACCTTCTCTACGAACTCAGTGTAATAGTTGCGCCCCGGCTTCGCGCCGTCGCAACCCGCGACGAGGAAGAAGTGCCTAATCTTCTTCTGTTTGATGAGGTCGATGACGGTTGGGGCGACGTTCATGACGGCGTCGTGGCCGAAGCCGACCATGACTGAGCCGGCCTCCTTGTCGTCTGTGAAGCCGGGCATCTCGAGCGCCTTCTTGATGACTGGCGTGAAGTCCTTGTCGGCAATGTGCTTGACGCTGGGCCAACCGACGAGTCCCGTCGTAAATATGTGGCCTATGTAGGTCGGCGCAGGGCGCTGTATGCAGTTGGTCGTCATCAGTATGGCGCCGGGGAAGGTGTAGAACTCCCTGATCTGGTTCTGCCACGCTGTGCCGTAGTGGCCGTAGAAGTGGGCGTACTTCTTGAGCTTAGGGTAACCGTGGGTCGGCAACATCTCGCCGTGCGTGTAGACGTCGATGCCCGTGCCCTCGGTCTGC
>DUKA01000038.1 GCA_013329615.1 Candidatus Bathyarchaeota archaeon | reverse complement strand
GGTGCAGGGGGTGGGGTTCGAACCCACGGAGGACTAACCATCAGGTCCTAAGCCTGACCCCTTTGGCCACTCGGGAACCCCTGCGACCCTCTAACTAAAAACGGGTCGAGTTTAAAAGCTATACCCAGAGCCGACGGGGTTTAAAGCCTCGGCGCACGAGCACTTCTCCATGGCGGAGGAGAACAGAGAGGAACCACTTAGGATTTCGAGGCCGCTCATCCTAACCGGTGGTTTCCAGGTCTTCGCCGACCAGCTCTACAACCGCTTCATACAGCTCCTCGCCATCGCCGTCGGGGCAACGGTGGACCAGCTTGGCATCCTGAACGCCGCGAAGAGTATAGCGAGCAATGTCCTGCAGGTGTTCTTCGGCAGGATGGCCGACAGGTATGGGAAGAAGCGCTTCATCGCGGTCGGCAGGTTCCTGAACGGGATCATTCTCGCAGGCGTCATATTCATCGAAGCCCCCGAGTGGCTCATACCCCTGATCATCCTCTGCTCAATTTTCGTCTCCATGGCGCTACCGGCCTGGAATAGCCTCCTCGGCGACTACGCCCCCGAGGGAAGGCGGGGGGAGGTCATAGGGAGGATAAACTCGCTCGCCCAGATAGGCGGCCTCTCAGCGATGCTCATAGCCCTCGCTATCTCGCTGTCGCAGACCGGTGCGAGCACGCGCGCCAGCTATCTCCCCGTCATGGCGATGGCGTCGGGGGCGAGTTTCCTCTCCAGCGTCCTCGTCATGTTCACGAAGGAGAAGCACCGCGTTCAGGCGACGAAGGCACTCGACTTCTCCAAGCTCATAGGCGACATCAAGTTACGCAGGTACCTCATCCTGAACACCTCGTATGGCGTCGGGATGGCCTTCGCGTGGCCCCTATTCCCCTTCATAATCACGGAGAAGCTGGGGATGCCCGTCTGGCAGGTGGCCATACTGGCAATAACCGAGACGGGTGCCAACATCGTGACGCAGCGGTTCGCGGGGAAGTTCATGGACAGGACCGGGAGGAGGCCGATCATCGTCTTCAGCAGGATGATAATGGCGCTCGCGCCCCTCTCCTACGCCCTTGCGACGAGCTGGCTGCACATCGTTGTCGCCGAGATATTCCTAGGAATGGGCATGGGGGCGTGGATGAGCTCGGAGAGCACATACGCCATCGACCTCGCACCCGGTGAGCTGCGCGCCACCTACCTCGCCGCGAGCGCCACGGCTTTCGGACTCGCCAGCTTCGCCGGGAGCTTACTCGGTAGCTACGTCACCGAGCACGTACTCACGAGCGGCGGCTTAGAGGCGATAAACACGGGGCTCCTTATCTCAGCGGTGCTCAGACTCGTCCTCGGCTTCGCCTACATGTCGGCGTACGAGTCGAGGCCGAAGGGGCAACCATAGCTTCAAATAAGGTGTCCCTCCCACCCATGGAGCTATGGGAGCCGACGAGGAGCACCTAAAGGAGTCTAAGGCGCTCTACCTCGCCGGCGCGAGCCAGTCCATCCCAGACACGATCATCGACAGGTTCACGAGCACCATGGCTGTCGCCGTGGGCTCCAACGTGGCCGAGTCGGGGCTCATAAACGGCGGCAGACAGCTCGCGCTCACCCTGCCGCAGGTACTCTTCGGCGGCATAGCGGACACGATCGGCAAGAGGAAGCTGATTATAGCCGGGCGCGTCCTCTGCGGGGTATCGTTCGCTATCCTCGCATTCGTGAGTAGCCCCCTCTGGCTCCTCGCCATAGTCGTGGCGGTCAGCGTCTCGATAGCCATGGCCGCCCCCGCTTGGGGGAGCCTCGTCGGCGACTACGCGGGGGAGCTGCGCCGAGGCACCATCATAGGGAGGATAAACAGCGTCGCTCAGATCGGCGGCCTCGTCGCCATGGTAACCGCCCTGCTCATCACCCTCAACCAGAGCGGCCCCATGAACATGGCCTCCTTCACCCCGCTCCTCCTACTCGCCTCGGCCTCGAGCTTCGCATCGGCCATATTCATATCCCTCACCGAGGAGAGGGTGCCGACCTCTGAGAAGCGTTGCAGCCTCGACTTCGGTTCTCTCCTAGGGGATAAGGACCTGAGAAAGTTCCTGCTGGTCAGCTTCGTATTCGGGTTCGGTGCAGCGACCGCGTCACCGTTCTTCTCCTTCATCACCGTGGGGAAACTGCATATGAGCGTCTGGCAAATAGCTGCGAGCGCGGCGGCGAACCTCGCATGCAGCGTCGTCGGCCAGAGAGTCTTCGGCAGGATAATAGGCGCGGTGGGCAGGCGCCCCGTTATCGTCTTCAGCCGCGTCGGCATGGCGGCGTCGACCGTCGTCTACGCCCTAGCCACCGACTGGTGGCAGATCGTCGCCGTCGAGGCGTTCGTCGGCATAGAGCTGGCGGCGTGGGCCTGCGGGCAGTCGACCTACATAATTGATATAGCGCCCCAGAAGCTGAGGGCGACGTACCTCGCCGCGAGCATGACGGCGGTCGGCGTCTCAAACTTCCTAGGATCATACATCATGGGCATACTCACTAAGGGGTTCATCGCCTCGACGGACTACGCCGCGATCAGCATGGCTCTCCTCTTCACTGCGGTCCTCCGATTCGGCTTCGGGTTTCTCTTCCTCACCATGAGGGAGTCGAAGCCCACCTCGTAAGCTAGATAAGCCCCCGCGGCGCGAGTCTCACCCGTGAGTGTTATGGAGATAAAATGGCTGGGCCACGCAAGCTGGATGCTCAAGGCCGCGGGCAAGGTCATCTACCTCGACCCCTACGAGGGCGAGTACATGAAGGGTGACATCGTCATCGCGAGCCACTCCCACCAAGACCACTGCAAGGAGGACAAGGTAAAGGCGGCGGTCGGCCCCACGACGACGTTCATAGCCCCCGTAGACTGCGCCAAGATAGGCGTCAAGCCGATGTGTCTCAAACCTGGGGATAAGATCAAGATCGGCGACATCGAGGTCGAGGCTGTAGAGGCATACAACGCGAAGAGGATGCGTAGCCCCGGCGTGCCCTTTCACCCTAAGGGCTTCGGTGTAGGCTACCTGATCCGAGCCGATGTGAAGACGGTCTACCACACGGGGGACACCGA
>DUKA01000159.1 GCA_013329615.1 Candidatus Bathyarchaeota archaeon | reverse complement strand
GTACATGACGTTCTCGAAGTCGGCGAGGTCGGTTACGCCCTCGTAGAAGCTCCTCCTGATCATGTACGGCGGCTCGATGACGCTGTACCCCCTGCTGATGAGCAGGTCCATCGCGTACCGCATGATCGAGTAGTCGAGGAGGACCATCTCGTTGCGCAGGTAGTAGAACCCGGTCCCGGTTACCTTTGCGCCCCTCTCGAAGTCCGCAATCCCTAGGTTCTGAGAGAGCTCGGCGTGACTACTCGGCGAGAACCCGAACTTGGGCGGCTCACCCCAGACCTTGACGACGACGTTATCGTGCTCGTCCTTGCCGTAGGGCACCGACTCGTGTAGGAGGTTGGGTAACCTCATCAGGCCGTTGCGGACAAACACCTGCTTCTCCTCGAGCTCTGTCTCGATGATCTTTAGCTCCGCGGGTATCTTACTTGCCTCGGACTTAAGGGACAAGGTGTCCTTACCGGACTTCATGACCTGGGCGATCTCCTGGCTCACCTCGTTCCGCCTCTTGCGGAGCCTATTCATGTTAGCGGTCAGCTCGCGCCACCGCTTGTCAGCGTCGACAACCTCCTGCAGTAGGAGCAGCTTCTCCGGCTGCCGCCTCCGCTCAAGGTTGGCTCGCACCATCTCAGGGTTCTCCCTGATCAACTTGATGTCAAGCATTTGCAGTCACGCAACTATCATGCACCATGAGGGTGCATTTAGAAGTTACCACGGGGGGCGGTGGGTTACGTTTATTATCCGCTGATCCTCACGGACACACGGTGAACAGTTTTGAAGTATATAGCGTTCCTTGAGTGCGCGTCCGAGGACTTGGACGACTTCATAGAGATATGGCACAGGAGGACGAAGGCGGGGCACACGGTGAAGACCCTCTTCCCGCCCCACTCGATGGCGAACACGCCGAAGGGCTTCTCCGGCTTCACCATCTTTGAAACCGACAGCGAGGAGGAGATGATGCACTACGTGACAGAGTACAGCAAGGTAGCGAGCGTCGAGGTGTGCCCAATCTGGGAGTCGAAGAAGGGCGCCGAGCTCTGGCAGAAGTTCAAACTACCTATGAAGAAGAAGTAGCGGCCCAGTTTCACCCGAGTCCCCACTGCGTGGTGGTGCGCAACCCCTTTTAACGCTGAGGGGGCGGGACTCGCGGTGAAGAGCATGGAGTCGGTCTCAAGCTACCAGATGGGCGCGTTCGAGGCACTCGAATGGGCGTGGCACCTCCTCAAGACGCAGAAGGAGCACAGCGGCACAGTCGACGAGGCCTACACCACCGTGCAGGCACTACTCGCCAAGGTCGGCAAGGGTGGCGAAGTCGACTTCAGCGAGGAGATAAGCCAGCTCCACTAGCCTCGACTTCTCGAAAACCATTATACACCGAGCCACTTCCTTCTTCCCCATGGTGCAGAAAGAGCAAGTGAAAGTGGTAGAGAACGCGTACCTCATAGACGGCACAGGCAGGAAGCCCGTCAGGGACGCCACCATCATCGTCAGTGGGAATACGATAGAGGAGGTGGGGAAAACCCTCGACGCCCCCCGCGGCGCGGAGGTCATCGACGCCGGGGGCAAGACGGTCATGCCCGGGCTCATAGACGCCCACGTCCACATCTGCAACAACGGCGACCCAAACGTAATGTCAATAATGAGCGTCCCGCCCGGCCTCGTCCAGCTCTTCGGCGTGCACAACGCGGCGAAGACTCTCGACGCGGGCTACACTATGATACGGGACATGGGGGCTCCCCTCGGATTCGCTCTCAGCCTCAAGAAGGGGATAGAGATGGGCATCGTCAGGGGGCCGAGGATCATTGCCCCCGGCAGGATCATAAGCATGACCGGCGGCCACGCCGACTTCTACCTGCCAAGCGGCATCGCCTATCACGAGATGAGCCTGATAAGCGACGGCCCCGTGGAGACGCGCCGCTCGGCGAGGATAAACCTGCGCGAAGGCGCCGACTTTGTCAAGATAACAACGACGGGCGGCGTGATGAGCCCCACCGACCCCGTCGACACCCCCCAGTACACACTGGACGAGATATTGGCTGTCTGCGACGAGGCGCACCACGTCGGCAAGTTTGTGGCGAGCCACGCCCACGGCCCCACAGGCATAATGAACGCCCTCCTCGGCGGAGTCAAGAGCATCGAACACGGCAGCATGCAGACAAACGAGACCGTCAAGGCGATGCTCGAACACGACGCGATACAGGTGCCGACACTCGTCGCCTCCTACAACATCGTGCAGAAGGGCACGGCCGCCGGCATACCCGAGTGGGCCGTGAACAAGGCGAAGGAGATCGCCGAATACCCACCCAAGAGCCTCATGCTCTGCCACAGGGCGGGGGTAAAAGTCGCCGCCGGCACGGACGCCGGCACGCCCTTCAACCGCCACGGCGAGAACGCCAAGGAACTCGAACTCATGGTGGCGGCTGGCCTGAAGCCCCTCGAAGCCATCACATGCGCCACGAAGGTCGGAGCAGAAGCCTGCTACCTCGGCGCCAAGACGGGCACCATCGAGAAGGACAAATGGGCTGACCTCATCGTCGTCGACGGTGATCCGACCACCGACATAAAGGTGCTCCAAGACAAGGCGAAGATACGCCTCGTCATGAAGGCGGGCACAGTAGAGGTAAACAGGAGCATCTAGCCGATGGAGATATGGCGG
>DUKA01000219.1 GCA_013329615.1 Candidatus Bathyarchaeota archaeon | reverse complement strand
GCGCCGTAGCTGCCCATGTGGTGGTAGTCGATGTACGCCTGCGGGTACCATTCGAGATACATGACTCTGGCGACCATCTGGCTCTCCACCATGCTGAGGTTGATGGCGTCACGGTTGTTGTCGTGGCCCGTGTACTTGTGATAGAGCCACGGCGGGCTCGTGCCCTCGTACTCGGTGCCGAGGTACTTGTTGTACCAGTCGGTGACCATTATCTGGCCGTCGGGGTTGAAGCAGGGGAATAGGAGGAGCACGACGTTACGGCGAATCTCCTCGTATTCTGGCTTGGCGGCAATCTCGTAGGCGAGCTCGGGGCTCATCTGCGTGCCGCCGACCTCTGTGGCGTGTATGCTCATCGTCATCGAGACGACGGCCTTGCCCTCGGTTATGATGCCGTCGATCTCCTTCTGCGACGCCCCCTGCGGGTGGGCTATCCTCTGACTCATCGCCCTGATCTTGTCGAGCCTCTTCATGTTCTCCGGTGCCGTAATCACGACGAGGAGGAACGGATTGCTCTCCGTCGACTTGCCCAGTTCCGTCACCTTGACGCACGGCGACTTCGCCAGCGCGTCGAAGTACTCGACTATCCGCTCCCAGCGGACGAGCTTCCTGTCCTCACCCATGATGTGGCCGAAAAACCCCTCCGGGGAGGGGATATTACCAGACATGGTGAAAAATGGGGGTTATTCCTATTAAAATATAATCCATAAAATGGCGAGAAATGGCGTATAATCCACGAAAAACCTGTTTTTACCCCATATCGTGATACAATTATATACCTTGGTTTTGAGTTATCTTTCTTTGCCATAAACACTAATACAAGCTTATTCATAGCTCCTACTGGCATGGAACTAGTCGCGTATGGAGCAACTTGCCTGGGTCTGGTCTGGGGCTGGACAACCACACCACATGGAGCCCCCACTCGCAAGACAGCGGCGATAAAAATTATTGAAACTCTCATGCTAAGCCTCTTCACGTTTTATCTCTTCGATCTTGAAGCGACCATAATCACCATCGCGTACACATTACTCGCGATTTTGATCCACGGCCTCTGGTTGAAGAGTCTGCGAGAAGGGAGAATGAAATGAGTGTAGTTCAAACAGCGTCAACGATACAGTTGTTGGGTGCAGCCGGTTTCGGCACGATCGTCGGTTGGTATGTATATTACATCAACCGGTACAGGAAGGGAGATGTACAGTTCAACGACCTTGTGACCCTCATAGGCATAATTGGAGGAGGCACCGTGCTGACGCTTTTCCCTGCTAGCACCGATCTATTCGGCGCATACGGCGTCGGGTTGGCGGTCGGCTTCTTCGGATACTTCATCACTCTATGCATAATGGTCTCGATGACGGATAAATTCTCAGTCGATTGGTTCCTCGACGGTAGGAGAAAGATACCGGCTGACGACGAGATCATTCCAAAGGGAACAGCTGTCACTGTAGTCGCGATGGGCAAGGAGGCGATGGGTAAGGAGATCGTTCAGGAGGAAGAAGTGAAGTAACAATGAGCAATTTGGAAAAGCGGGAAATCGAGGCCTGCCTCTTTGGATATCCTCCCTATGAGCGATATGGAGCCCCAGAGCCCGAGGTCTTCATAGAGCTATACCCACTTCTGACGCAAAAGCTGAGAGAAAGCGTCGCCACCCAACTATTCCAGCTCGAGTCGACGACAAATAACCAGCGCGAACTACTATGGGAGCGTTTTAAGCCAAAAATCGGAGAACTCTTCTTATCACTGGTAGAGAGTTGGAAAAATGTATCCCAAATCGACGCCACCAGATACGATGCGGTCGACGTAAACGGAGTCGCATTGGGCGATCTGAAGACGATCTTTCCTTTCCCAGTAGACATAGTCGGGTTCCTGGAGAAAAAAAGCTCGTTTATTCGACCAATTCAACAAGTGGCGTATACAGAGTTTCTGGAAAGGCTGTTCAAGGACTCGCTAAAAGAGGAATATTTTATTGAGAGCCCAATTAACCCACTGGTGGGACTACTCAGGCTCATACAGGCGCTTCCAGAGAAGGATAGGGAGAGAGTATACAGATCAATAGTCGCTTCCCTCGTCTCGGAGAGGGCTGGGTCGGACGATGAACGCATATTCTTCGAGTTAGCCCCGCTGTTGCCTGACTCACTGGTTACTCTCGCCGAGTCCGTCGCAAGGGGGCTTCACAGGGACTGGGCGGTTGAAATAATGTACAAGGCTCGGAGCATGCCCATGAGTGGATTGACACCGTATCAATCCAATGTTTATAAATGGCTCGGTACTCGCGCCCGCCTTTATCTCTCCGAAATGCCGAAGAAGGAGAGGGATATACTGCTACAGTCGACCATCGAGAGGCTCTGGGAGAGACACTCGGACGTTTCCTTTTCTCTAATTAAGTTCTTTTTGCCACAGCCAACAAACGAAAAAGCCCTCGGTTTGAAGGATATTGACGAGGAGAGGGAGATACATAAGGAAGAGGGCGAGGCTTCCTTTCCTACGCGGTCAAGATCCGAATTCATGTCAGAGACGTTCCGCTATAAGATGACAGGCCCCCCTGTAAAGGCTAAGCCACCGCTTCGAATAGAAACCCCCTCAATCAAAAAGGCGATGCGAAAACCTAGCAAGACAAGGAAAATCGTAGTGAACCCTGGCTTCGCCGAAGTTGAGTCGCCCGATAAAAGCATCGACAGACACGTGTCACTGAAGCCGGCACATGACTACTTCTTCTGGATACAGATAGGAAAGAAGCTTAGGAAAAGTATAGAGAAGGGGAAAACGGAGGTTCTTCCCGGGGACCTTCCCGAGAAGGCACTACTAAAGATCGCATTATTCCCGTTCAAGGGGGAGCTGGAGCTCGGGACGAACGAGACCGGGTGGATGAGGTTGAAGCTCATCGATGGCCAGATGACGGGGGTTGTCAAGAAGCAAGGATCGGAGACTGCACGGGGGGTTAGCGCCCAACGTCTCCTATTCCGCATTAAGACACCGCCCCATGCCGGTGACTACCGTCTGAGGTGCAACATCTACTACAAGCAGGTGTTATTGCAGTCGAGGGTTATCACCGCAAGGGTCGCGGACGCGACGAGACCGACGAGGGATGCGGCTCTGCGATCAATCGTCGACTACTCTATAGGTCCGACACTAAACGCCCCGTATCTTGAAAGCCTGCAGGAGCAGGACATCAGCCTAATGCTCAACGATAACGACGACGGAACCCACAGCCTCCGCGTCTTCGATGAGGTCGAGCGTAACACCAGCGTCGATCTGGACGAGCTGGGGTTGAAGGGTATGATCGCTGGCGCGCGTGATGCCTACCGGGAGGTCAGCTGGGGCAGCAAGATGCCGTTCAAGACTGGTGACTCCGAGAGATACGGCGTGCCCCCCTCATTTGACGTCCTTAAAAAGGACCTAATACGGCTTGCAAGACAGGGCTACGGGCTTTATGACGCGATAATCGGTATGACCAATCTACCAGAAGAGTTCCTCGAAGATATCGCCAAGAATCACAAGCACATCGAGTTCGTGATAAAGGACGAGACGAAGACCTCCAGTTACATCATCCCGATAGCGTTGATCTACGACCACCCACTGGACGATGAGGGAGAACTCGGCATCTGCCCGGCTTTCGAGGACGCCTACAAGAGAGGGAGACCCATCGAGGAGACCCCCTGCTTCAATGGCGCTTGCCCGAGCCATGGAGATCTCAACGTGGTTTGCCCGAGCGGTTTCTGGGGATACAGAAACTCCCTGGGATTTCCGACGGCGCGCAACTCCGAAATAAACTATACGCAGGAGTACGAGGTCGAGCCGACCGTCTGTGCTTGCGCGAATACTTCGTTTTCGAAGTGGCAGAGCCACCTGACCGAACTTAAGAGGCTGACACCCAACAAGCCGTTGCGGGAAGCCTATAATAAGAAAGCTGCGTTAAAAGGCATGAAGGAGAAAAACAATGTCGTCTACTTCTATTGCCACGGGGATCGTGAGAACAGGAACATATTCATCCGCCTAGGTCCGGCAAACGCCCCGAGGATATCACCGTCAAACCTAAGGGCAAACAAAATTATTTGGAAGGACCCGAAGCCACTGGTCTTCATAAACGGCTGTAACACGGCTGCCCTCGAGGCGGAGCAGGTGCTCAACTTCGTCCAACCCTTCCTCAAATACTGTAACGCCGCCGGTGTCATCGGCACAGACATCACCGTCTTCGAGTCCCTCGCGACGCGGTTCGCCGAGGGCTGCCTCAGAAGGTTCCTTAGGGATGGCGAACCGATCGGGGAAGCCGTCAGGAAGACGAGGATAGAGCTGCTCCAGAAGGGAAACCCTCTTGGGCTCGTCTACGTTCCCTACGTCCACGACGGGCTCCGGCTGGTCAAGAAGTGAGCCGGGGAAACATCTTTTTCTATTGTTGTTAAAAAGCGTTAAGCGTCGTTACGAGTATCGATTCTGATACGCCATGCCCGCGAGCCCCGTGAAGATCGAGGACCTTCGCAAGTTTAGGTTCGTCTCCGACCCGCAGCTCTCCCCCGACGGGAAAACCACCGCCTTCGTCGTCTCGGATGTAAACATCGAGAAGGACGGATACGATCGCCACGTCTGGTTGGCGGATGTCGCCACCGGTAAGCATCGACAGTTCACCTTCGGGGAAGAAAGCGAGACGTATCCCCGCTGGTCCCCCGACGGGAAGAGGCTACTATTCCTCGCGAACGGCCGCCAGCCGGGGAAGAAGACGCAACTCTACGTCATGGAGGTTGCGGGTGGTGAGGCGAGGCTAGTAGCCGACACCGAGCTCGGCGTAGCGACACCCTCATGGGCACCCGACTCCCGCCGTATACTCTTCGCCTCCAAGGTCTGGACCGAGAAGCCTGAGACCGATGTCAAGCTCATCAAGCGCATCAAGTACAAGCTGAACGGGCAGGGGACGTTCGAGGGGAGGCGGAGCCATCTCTTCGTCGTGAAGCCGGGCGCGAAGGCGAAGCAGCTGACGAGTGGCGAGTTCGACGTGGGCGCCGCGGCGTGGAGCCGAGACGGGAAGACCGTCTCCTTCGTCACGAACATGGAGAAGGACGCCGACACGAGCGAGGTAACAGACATCTACGCCGTGGCAGCGATGGGAGGAGAGCCAAGGAAACTGACAAACGGCGGCTTCACGATCCTTGCACTCTCATACTCGCCCGACGGGCAGAGCATCGCATTCATAGGTAATGACCAGCCCGAGGAACTGGTCGTCGACGAGAGCCTCTGGATCATGCCCGCCGAGGGCGGTGAGCCGAGGAGAGCGGCACCCAATTTCAAGAGGAGCCTCTGCTACGGCGTCGGCTCAGACCTCAGGGTCGCTTCCCCCGATCAGGCGCCCGTGTGGAGCCGCGACGGGGCGCACATCTATTTCCACACGTCGGACACGCCGAGGTGCAGCCTCTACCGCACGCACCTCTCGAACGGGAAGACAGATGTAGTCATCGGTAAACCCAGTGTGGACGGCTTCAGTGTAGCCGGAGACAAAATAGCCTACGTCGCCATGGATGCCACACACCCCGACGAGCTGTACGTCAGGGACTCGAAGGGCGACAGACGCATAACGCGGTTCAACGATGACCTACTCAAGAAGACCCAGATAGTCGAGCCGGTCAGCTTCAGGTTCAGGAGCAGCATCGGCAGGGACGTCGAGGCGTGGGTGGTCAAGCCGCCGACGCTGAAGAGGGGGGAGAGGTGCCCAGCCGTGTTGGAGATACACGGCGGACCACGCGCCCTGTTCGGCGACGGCATCTTCCACGAGTTTCACGTCCTCGCCGGGGAGGGGGTGGCGGTCATCTACACAAACCCGCGTGGCAGCGCCGGCTACGAGGAGCCCTTCACGCAGGGCGTCATGCGCCACTACGGTGAGGGGGACTACGAGGACCTCATGGCGTGCGTCGACGAGGCCGTCAAGCGGTTCCCGTGGATAGACGCGGGGCGCCTCGGAGTCTGCGGTGGCAGCTACGGCGGCTACATGACGAACTGGATGATAACGCAGACAGACCGATTCAAGGCGGCGGTCACGTTCCGAAGCATTTGCAACTGGGTCAGCAAGTTCGGCACATCCGACATAGGCTACTTCCAGCCGGAGAGCATCAGCGGCGCCAAGACCCACTGGGGCGAGGACACACTCACCCAGATGAAGCACAGCCCACTCTACTACGCCGACCGCGTCAAGACGCCGACCCTCATCGTCCACAGCGAGGACGACCTACGCTGCCCCATCGAGCAGGGGGAGCAGTGGTTCACGGCGTTGAAGCTGCGTGGGGTTGAGACCGAGTTCGTACGCATCCCGGGGGAGAACCATGAGCTGAGCCGGAGCGGCAAGCCCAAGCACAGGGAGGAGAGGCTCCGCCACCTCGTCAGGTGGATGAAGAAATATCTCGAACCCTAGCGGGTTAACCCGAGTCTACGCTCCAACCTCTTAACGTACTCCGGGGCGCTCCGGAGAACCCTTATGAGTCCAACGAGGACGAGTAAACCCGCCACCAACAGAAATGCGAGGACAATGTAGACGAAAACCGGCGAGCCCTCGCTGATAGCTATGTATGCAATGTAGCCCCAGACGAGGAGGAAGAAGCTAGTCATGACAACCGCCCCCATGAGTAGCTTGGACACGAAGGGGTGAATGCTTACCGCTTGTGATGCCTTCGCCGCTGAGACGTAATCGCCGAGATTCTCAGGGACATCCACGCCGCGCAGCACGGACATCGCCCTCTCTCCGAGTGGCGTCAACCTGTAACACCTCCTCTCATCCTTCTCAAGCAGCCCCTCGAGCTGCTTCAGGTGGTAGTTCATGTTACCAGTCGTGAGCGCTAGTTCGCCTAATATCTCGCTGTACGTGGCGCCGCCCTCACGTGTGTGTATGATCCTCAGTATCTCACGCCTCTCCGTCGACGCGAGTGCTTGGAAAACGACTTCCTCGACCTCGTCCCTGCCCGGTTTCAACGCTTTCACCCGCTTGAAGGGCTGTTTCGGGGGTAGAAAACCGTTTTTGACTGGGTTCATTTGACTAGAAATCCAACCCTAAACACTCCGGTTAGGATATAAGCGTCCGGATCGTGTAGTTGTTGCCCGCCGAGACGACGCGCCATGCAGACGGACTCCGCGGAGGGTCACCTGTGATGACGGGGTTACCCAGTCATGGAACAGGCGGGCAGGGCAAGGGCGTCGGACTCCTCGCGATTTGAGAGAGCTCAGCTGAGTGGAGCGTTGGCTCTAAACCGTGATGCTGTGTGTTTGTCGCGAGGCACAGGGACGCCCAGCCCACCACCACACTTTTCCCACAGCAAAGCAACCAGAGATGAGAGGCCGCGGGCATGGATACGGACACATACCTCCAATTCACGCTGGAGGGCATAGTCATAATCATCATCTTCTACTACGTTAGCCTACTATACAGGCGACAGAAGAAGACGAATGAGACCGCGGACAGGGTCGTCTTCCTCATGGGTGTCCTCATCTGCGTCGGCTACCCAGTCCTCCTATACAACTACTACATATCGACGGGCATCATCTGGAGCCTCGGCGGCCTCTACGCCGTCGGTTACTACTTCATGCTCATCCTCACAGCGGGCAGCCTCATCTACTCCTTCATAAGGATCGAACAAAACGAGAAGAGACTAGAGCTAGACCTCGACAGGAAGGCCCGCGAACTCGCGGACAAGGAGAGCGAGCAGCGGAACGCCGTTGAGAGGATAACCAAGGAGCATACGATCGAGCTCATCGACGGCGCCCACCAGGTCTCAACTGTGCTGCGCGACAGCGTGAAGAGACCGCTGAAAACCATGCGTCAGGCACTCTATCACCTCCGCGAAGACCCCGAGGGCGCCGACCTCGCCCTGCAGACACTCGACGAGAACCTCAACCTGATAGAGGGAGCCGTCGACGAGCTGTCCAGCAACACGAGCTTCGGCCCCCTTAAGAGGACACTCGTGGACGTCGGCGACCTCCTTGAAAAGATGATCAGCGAGATAAGCATCCCGGAGGGTGTGAAGGTCGAGTCGGACCTCGGCGGGAGCTTCAGCGCCATAAACGTCGACGCGCCGAAGCTCAGGAGGGCGCTCCAGAACATCATTGACAACGCCGTCGAGGCGATGCCCGCCGGCGGCACACTTGGCGTGAGGGTCTCGAAGACGGAGGACAACGTCGTGGTCGAGGTCTCGGACACCGGCACAGGGATACCCGAGACCGCGCGGGTCGTGATGTTCAAGCCGTTCTACACGACGAAGCCTCACGGTCTGGGCCTGGGACTGTTCTACGCCAAGGACATCATCGAGGCGCACAAGGGGAGGATCGAGTACACGTCCATGATAGGGCGCGGCACGACCTTCACGGTGAAGCTGCCACTCATAGTCTAAGCGTACCCGGGCGACGCCTTGAAGCCCCCGACAAGTCTACCTATGTGCCCAGCCATGTCGATGGTCGTTGCGTCTTCAAGATAGGGGCCGACTATCTGCACTCCGACGGGCAGGCCTCCGTGGGTCCGCCCTGCGGGGGCGACGGTCGCGGGGAGCCCGCAGAGTGTGGCGAAGCTGATCCAGAAGCGTAGCTCCTGATACCTGCGTGGTCCCTCGGGGGTTTGAAGCACTCTGCCCTTCAGTGGCATCCTGTGGTCATGTGGGAAGGCCGGGACGAACGCCGGGGGGATCAGGAAGGCGTCGAATGCCCCGAAGTAATCGCGCCAAGCCTCCTGCGCCTGTGCCCTCCGCCAGAGGGCGTCCTGAAACTCCTTGACCGAGGACGCGTAAGCGTGCGCCGCCGCGTACTCGTCCGAGCCGTCGCTGACATTCTCAGCCTTCAGCCGCTCGTATATCTGCGCCCCACTGAAGGAGGCCGCAGCCGAGGCGTAGCGTATGTACCTGTAGTCCTCGAAGAGCCTCTTGGAGTCGACGCCCTCGGGCCAGCCCTCGACGACCTCGACACCCTCCTCCTTGAGCGCCTCGATCATCTTGGCAAGCGGTGCCTTGACATCTGATGAGACGCGGCAGAGGGGGTCGTCGATGACGTAGCCGACGCGGTAGTAGTCGAGTTTCTTCTTCCTCGGCTCCGGCATCTCCCACGTGTATGCCTTCGCCGCCTCGCCATCTGGGCCACCGAGAATCTTCATGGCGAGTATGAGGTCGTCCGCGCTCCTTGCCATGGGGCCGGCGACGCTGAAGGCGGGCTCCCCCACGGGTGCTCCGGGGAGGGGTGGGATGTGGCCGCGCGCCGAGACGGCGCCTAGGCTGGGTTTGTGCCCGTAGAGGCCACAGAAGTGAGAGGGGACGCGTATCGATCCTCCCACGTCGCTCCCGACCTCGAGGAATGTCAGTCCCGCGGCGAGCGCCGCGGCGCCGCCCCCGGTGGAGCCCCCGGATGTGAGCGCCACGTCCCAAGGGTTGTTTGTCGTTCCGAAGAGGTCGTTGTATGTCTGCCAGTCGAACGCCATCTCGGGGATATTCGTGTGACCGATGATTATGGCGCCTGCCGCCCTGAGGCGCTCCACGGGCGCCGAGTCCCGGGTTGGGACGTAGTCGGCGAGCGCCTTTGACCCAGCCGTGGTGCGGACATCCTTCATCTCGAAGCAGTCCTTCACCGTGACGGGCACGCCGTGGAGGGGTCCGAGTTCGTCCCCGCCCTTCGCCTCCTCGTCCGCCCTCTTCGCCGCAGCGATTGCCTCCTTGCCCAGCAGGGTGACGATCGCGTTCAGCCGGGGGTTGTACGCCTCGACACGTTCGAGGATCGCCTTCGTGAGTTCGAGGGACGTTACATCCCCCCGTGATACGGCCTTCGCCGCCGCGGAGGCGGAGTCGAATGCGAGCGAGCCGGCGGATGCCTTCCTTGGGGACAACTCACAGAAAATGTGGCTCATCCCCTTATACCATTAACCACTGAGGGTAGTCAGACCCGCCCTCAAACCTTAATAACGGAGCCTCTGAGAGAATCCAAAGGCGAGGAACATGGACACCGAGACCCGCTTCAAGCTAGTCACACAGAACCTACAGGAGATAATAGTCCCCTCCGAGGTACGCACGCTGCTAGAGACGAACGACCACCCCCGCGGATACGTCGGCTTCGAGCCGAGCGGCATGATGCACGCCGGCACCGGCCTCATCGTGGGGAAGAAGATGAAGGACTACGCCGACGCGGGCTTCCACTTCATAATCTACCTCGCCGAGTGGCACGGCTGGATCAACAACAAGCTCGGCGGAGACCTCGACAACATACGCGCCGGCGCCGAGTACTTCAAGGACTGCTTCACAGCCCTCGGCCTCCCCGAGGGAAAGGTCGAATACCTCTGGGCATCCGACATCGTCAGCCACAAGGACTACTGGGAGAAGGTCGTACGCGTCATGAAGTCGACAACCATGAAGCGCGCCCTCAGGGCGATGCCTATCATGGGGCGCAGCGCAGACGCCGAGGACGTCGAGTCGAGCTGGGTGCTATACCCCGCCCTCCAGACCTCAGACATATTCCAGATGGACCTCGACGCCGCCTGCTCGGGCATGGACCAGAGGAAGGTCCACATGCTCGCACGCGAGGTCGCGCCGAAGCTCGGCTTCAAGACCCCCGTCTGCCTCCACAACCCCCTCCTCCCCGGCCTCCAAGACTCCACCATACAGGGCAACTTCGACGAGAACGAGGACATCAACAAGATCATCTCCACCAAGATGAGCAAGAGCGTCGCGAAGGGTGCCATCTGGGTCAACGACGAGCCCGCCGACATCAGGGCCAAGTACAAGGATGCCTTCTGCCCGCAGAAGGTGGTCGAGGGCAACCCCGTGCTAGAACACGCACGTATGATCGTCTTCCCCCAGCTCGGCAAACTCGAGGTCGAGCGCCCCGCCAAGTTCGGAGGCAACGTCACATTCGAGAGCTACGAGGAACTCGCCAAGACATACGCCGACGGAAAGCTCCACCCGATGGACCTAAAGACCGCAACCGCCGAGGCGATGGTAAAGCTCCTCGAACCCGTACGCGAGTACTTTGAGAGGAAGCCTGAGAACCTCGAAAAGATGAAGAAGCTGCGGGTTACGCGGTAAAAAACTGGGCTTACTTGAGACCGGCCATCTTCTCGGCCAGCTCGATCGTCCTGCAGCTATACCCGAACTCGTTGTCGTACCACGCGACCACTTTGACCATCGCGCCGTTGCTTATGGTCGAGGCGCCGTCGACGACTGAGCTGTATGTACTGTGGACGTAGTCGACCGAGACTAGGGGCTCGTCGCTGTAGCCGAGTATGCCCTTCATCTTGCCGGCGGCTGCCTCCTTGAAGGCGGCGTTGATCTGGTCGGCGGTCGGCTTCCCCTTGAGCACGGCGGAGACGTCGATGAGGCTCACGTCGGGTGTGGGGACGCGGAACGCGGTGCCGTCGATCTTGCCCTTCAGCTCGGGGAGCACTTCACCTATGGCGCTCGTCATGCCCGTGGATGTGGGGATGATGCTCAGAGCCGCGGCCCGCGCCCTGCGCAGGTCCTTGTCGGCCCTGTCGAGGATCATCTGGGTCCCCGTGTAGGCGTGGATAGTGGAGACCATGGCGAACTCGATACCGAAGCTATCGTTCAACACCTTGACGACGGGTGCGGTGCAGTTCGTCGTGCAGCTCGCGTTGCTGACGAGGTGGTGCTTCGCGGGGTCGTAGACCTTGTCGTTGACGCCGAGGACGATTGTGGCGTCGAGTTTCTTGCCTGGGGCGCCGACGAGGACCTTGCTCGCCCCCGCCTTGATGTGTTTCCCAGCGCCGTCCCTGTCCCTGTACTTGTCGGAGGCATCGATGACGAGGTAGACGCCCATGTCCTTCCACGGGAGCTTCTCGGCGTCGGACTCGTTCAGGACCTTTATCCTCTTCCCGGCTGCGACTATCGTGTCGCCCTCGACCTCTACGGGGAAGGGTGCCCTCCCGTGGACGCTGTCATACTTCAACAGGTGCCCCAGCAGCTTGGCGTCGCCGCGATTAACCGCGACGAACTCGAGCTCGGAGCCCTTCTCTAGCGCCGCCCTCAAAGCGAGGCGGCCCGTCCTACCAAATCCATTGATCGCGACTTTAACCATGAGGACGTACCTCAGATAAGGGTCGGTGAAACGCTCTTAAAACCTGCGTGTCGCGGAGAATCCCTGATCGACAAGGTTTTTATCCCTAGGCGAAGGTAATCCTACCGCGCCAAGAGGGCGTGGTTCACACTCACCGCGGGTGAAAACGACGCGACGGCGTCTAGGCACCCGCAATCACCGGATGGAAGCAGAGCACGACGGGTTTTAGTACCCGGGCGAAGCCCCAGAGGGAGATAGGGGGGCCAAAACGCGGCTTGTGTGAATCAGGACAACAAGAAACAGAGTTGCAATTAGCATGGGAGATAAGGACAGCTACACAGGCGTCAAGTACACGATACACGCACGCTTTACAATCGAGGGCGTCGTGGAGCGCCATGATGTCATCGGCGCAATATTCGGCCAAACCGAGGGGCTTTTCCCCAAGGACTTTGAGCTCCGCGAACTACAGCGCACCGGAAAGATTGGCAGGATCGACATAGACCTCAAATCAGCGAACGACAGGACGACCGGCACACTAGTGGTCCCGTCGAGCCTAGACAGGCCCGAGACCGCCATAATCGCGGCGGCGATGGAGACCGTCGACAGGGTCGGCCCCTGCGAGGCAAAGATCGGCGTCGAGGGCATAAAGGACGTACGCGTCGACAAGCTCAAGCGCATACAGGAGCGCGCCAAGGAGCTTATGCGCGACTGGACCGTCAAGGAGCACCACGACATCGAGGTCATGCTCGAACAGGTTGGGCTGGAGAGCAAGAAGATCGAGCCCGTACACTACGGGCGCGAGAGGCTCACCGCCACACCCGACATCAGCACCCGCCCCGACATAATCCTCGTCGAGGGCAGGGCGGACGTCATAAACCTCCTCAGGGCGGGCATAAGCGGATCAATCGCAGTCGAGGGCGTTAAGATACCCAAGACCATCCGCGAACTCGCACGCAAGAAGGAAGTTACCGCCTTCCTAGACGGGGACCGCGGAGGCGACCTCATCCTCAGAGAGCTCAACCAGGTGGCGAGGCCAAAGTTCGTAGCCCGTGCCCCACGCGGCTCCGAGGTCGAGGAGCTCGATCCCTACCAGATCAAGGCCGCACTCGAGGCGAAGGTGCCATTCGAGGAGGCGTTCGCAGCCCTCCAGTCGGGTCCTGCACCTGCACCAGAGCAGCAGCCTCAGCGGGTCGAGGAGCGTCCACAGGAGGCAGTCGTCGAGCGTGAGACCGAGCGCGTAGAGCGTGTACAGCAGCCACCCCGCAGGGGTCAGCGCCCACAGCGCCAGAGACCACCACCGCAGGTGATGGCTCCACCGCCTCCACCCCTGAGCCTCGCCAAGCAGTACGCGGGGCTCATAGAGGGCTTCAGGGGCACACTCGAGGCAACACTCATCGGAAACGATGACGCTGAGTCCCCGAGGTTCGCAGTCGCCGAGCTTGTCGAGAAGCTCAAGGCGGCCGAGGGCGTCAAGGCGGTCGTCTTCGACGGCATAGTTACCGGGCGCCTCGTAGACGCAGCTGCGTCGAAGGGCGTGAAGGTGGTCGTCGGCGACAGGATCGCCGAGGGCATACGTATCCCGCAGGGGATAGAGATAAAGGCCTTCAAGGACATATCCTAAATTTTTTAACCCAGCCGTTTTCTCACGGCGGGTCTGCCTAGGCTCAGCCTGTGCAGCGCCTCGCCGAACCCCTCACCCGGCTCAAGACTATGCTTGAGGAAGACGCCGGTGCGCCCCACCGAACGGCGGCGCTCGAGGGTTCTCACGCGTTCAGAGACGATCCGCGTGTCGACGCCGAGTAGGCGCGCCACCTGCCCCTCCCTGCCCGCCACCGGGGACTCGACGTGGCCGCGGGGCGTGGGCTCGATGAGCATCAGCATCTTGTCTACGCCGGGCACCCTGATGCCCCCGTCGAGCTGCTTCAAAGTGACCGATCCGGCGAAGCCGTAGAAGTCGCGCTCGGTGGGGAGGAGGCGGACGAGTGGGAAGCTGTAGCCGCGGCGATCCCCCGTGTATATGTAGCCCTTCGCGGCGTAGCCGGGGGTCGCCTGCACTATCTCCCTCTCAGCGGCGCGTATGCCTGCGCGTTCGAGGGCAGCCTCGACGAGCTCGGGGGCGGGTGGGCTGGGTATGAATATATCGACGTCGCTTGTCGGCTTCACGTCGCCGCGTGCGAGGCTGCCGTATACAAGACACTCTATGTGGGCGGCCGCGAGTGGGCGCATCAGGGCCGAGGCCTCGCCCCTGAGGGAGCGCAGGAAGACCCAGCGCCCCTCATCGTACGCCACCTCGACGCGCTCCGCCATCCCCCTCCCCCACCACTTAAGGGGAGCGGTCTCCTTATATTTACAGCCTCAACCTGAGACTGGAGGTCAAAGACACGGACTCCCTCACGACGCTCGCCATAATGATAGCCGGCTGGTTCGTATTCTACGCAGCCGTGAAACTGCTCAAGGTGCAGCGCGACGACCTAGAGGTGAGCCTCGTCTACGCCCTCTACAAGTCTACGAGGCTGAACGGCTTCATAGCGCGCCTCGCGGCGTGGCGCCCCGGCTTCTGGCGGATCCTCGGCAACGTCGGCATCGTAACCGCCGTGGGACAGGCAACATTCGCCTCGTGGCTGCTGCTCAACAACCTCATCAAGTTCTTCCTGAAACCCGAGACCGCGACACCCGTCCAGCCACTGATCCCGGGTGTGACGATAAGCGCCGAGAGCCTGCCGTGGTTCATGATGGCGGCGGGCGTCGTGATACTCGTGCACGAGCTCAGCCACGGGATACAGTGCATAATGGAGGGGGTAAAGGTGAAGTCGGCAGCCATAATGGTCGCCGTCATAACCTTCGGCGGAGCAGTGGAGCCCGACGAGGAGGAGATGGAGAAGGCCTCGCTACTCAGCAGGCTCAGGATATTCGCCTCGGGGAGCATAGTCAACCTCATCACCGGGCTTCTGGTCATACCGATAATGATAATCTTCGGAGGCGTAATGCCGAACGCTCTGAATGTGTTCTTCAGCTGGCTCTACTTCGTCTCGATAAACCTCGCCATAATGAACATGCTCCCGATAGGACCACTCGACGGCGGCCAGATGTGGAGGGCGGTCACCGAGAAGATGCCCACGGGCAAGCTCCTGCAGAACGTGGCAACCTACGCCTTCCTCGCCCTCATAGTCGGCAACATAGTCTTCAGTTTCAACCTATTCGGGCTCGTCCCGATCTAAGCATAAATTCAAGTCGGCGAGCTTCGCCCCAAAGACTTGAAAATTCTCCAAGGGACTTGAAAAAAGCAGAGACTGAAGAAGGGGCTACTTGTTGGCTGGCTTCGCCTCGGTCTTTCCCGCCTTGTTCGGCTCGGGCACACGCAGCTGCACGACAAAGAGCGCGAGTGCAGAGAGCGCCGCGGCGCTGAGGAAGACCATGTTGAAGCCGAATGCGTCGATTATGTATCCGCCGAATATGGAGCCAATTGTCGAGCTCTCCTGGCTGATGGTCGAGTAGAGGCCCATGCCGAAGCCCCTGACCTGCGGGGCGAGGAGGTCCGCCGTGTATACCCTGATGGAGTTGAGGACGACGACCGACGCGATGGCGTCGAGCGACCTGACTATGTAGATGTCGAATGAGCCCTTGATCTGCGTGTAGGCGAAGAGGGATATGACAGTCAACACCATGCCGAGAAGGAAGGTGGGTTTCCTGCCGTAGCGGTCGGCCAGCCATCCGGCGACTGGGGCGAAGGCCAGCGTGCAAACCGCCCTTATGGCGAAGATGTAGCTCGTCGATGAAAGGTCGAGCATGAGTACGGTACGGAGGTAGAGGCTCAGGAAGGGGTCGAAGAGTGTGTAGCCGGTCCTGTAGAGGAGTATGGCGACCAGTAGGATTAGGAAGGCGCCGCCGAGCATCTTCACGGAGTTCCAGAAGCCGCCTATGCTGAAGCCCTTGCCGCTCTTGTCTCGAGCGACGCGCTGCTCGAGGGGCAGGGTCTCCTTGATGAGGAATATCATGCTCAGACAGCTTACGACGACGAAGGCGCCCGAGAAGTAGAAGTAGACGCTGTAGTCGCTCCCGTTGATGAGGTAGGGGGCGGAGAGTGGTCCGATGAGTTGCCCGATTCCGCCGGCCATGGAGAAGAGTGCCATCATCCTGCCCCTCTCCCTCGTCGGGAATATGTCGGCGCACATGGCCGACACGAGGACGGGCATAACGTAGAAGCCGATCCCCTCGAAGAAGCGGAGTATGAGGAAGGTATTGAAGTCCTTACCGAGTACGGCGAAGAGGAAGAAGACAACGGCGTAGATCGCCGTGCCACCCACGAGGAACCACTTGCGTCCATAGTTGTCACTGAACTTGCCGGCTATGAGGCCGCTGAACACGCCCGCGAGTGTGCCAATCGAGATGAGTATACCACTCTCACTGTTCGTCATCCCGTACTGCTCGAAGAAGAGGGGGAGAACCATGTAGATGGTCGACGCAGTGATCTGCATCGAGACGACGGAGAGGACTATGAAGTAGTAGTTGCGCCTCTGCTGTGGCGTGACGGTCTCGTCCGCCTTTGGGTCTACCCGAGTTGTCACGACTCAGGTACGGGGTCCCATTCCCGATATTAACATTTCGTCGAGCATATTTACTGACATTATTGGTTTGATGCAGGTATGTATCGGGGCTCGATACCATTACTCGGCGAGGGGGTGAGACCCGACCGGGGGCTCAGAAGGAGGGGTTAGTGGCGCCCGGCCGAGGTCTCGCTCGGCTTCTTCCCGACATTGTGGGGCAGGGTGCTCGGCTCGGGGACCTTCCAGGCGACTATCGCCATACAGATGGCTGCGGTGATGGCGCCTATGCCGAACACTGTGCCAAAGCCGTAGCTGTCGTAGACCCAGCCGCCCGCGATGCTGCCCATCGTGCTGCTCTCGTCCACGAGGGTATTGTATAGCCCGTTGCCGAACGCCCTCCTCTCGGGCGTCAGCAGGTCGGTGACCATGGCGCGCGTCGTGGGCATCAACACGGCGTTGCTTATCGACTCAAGAGCGCGGATCACGAGCACCTGGTCGAAGTGGGTGACCATGCGATACCCGAGCATCGTGGCGACGAGGAGAGCCATACCTCCGAGGAAGGGTATCTTCCTACCCCACTTGTCGGCCATCCACCCGGCGAGGGGGGCGAATGTGAGCGTCATGAAGGCGCGTATGGCGAAGAACCACCCTGTGTCCCCCATAGTCACGTGCAGCTCCTCAGTGAGGTAGATACTCAGGAAGGGGTTCACCATCGTGTTACCCGTCCTGTAGAAGAGGATAGCGAGGAAAAAGAAGCCGACAACGACGCCGAGCGCCCTCGTGTCGCGCAGCAGCCCTGAGAAGCTCCAAGTCTTCTTCGCCAACTTATCCTCATCAGCCTTCATCTTCACGGCCTCGGGCCTGGTCTCCTTGACGAAGAAGATGACGACGAGTGTGCCAATCGTGACGAAGACTCCGCAAAGGATGAAGTACGTCGTGTATGTGGCGGCCTCGATGAAGAAGCCGGCGCCGAGGGGACCCAAGAGCTGCCCAATCCCTGACGCCATCGTGTAGAGGGCCATCGCCTTCCCCCTCTGCCTCGCCGGGAAGATGTCCCCAGCGATCGTCATCACGGCGACGGGGGTGATGTAGAAGCCGAGCCCCTCGATGAAGCGGAGGATGAAGAAGGTGTTGAAGTCCTTCCCCCCGAGGGCGAAGAGGAAGAAAACGGCGCTGTACATCGCCATGCCAGCTATTAGCACCGGCTTGCGCCCGTGGGTGTCGCTGTACCTCCCGGCGAGGAAGCTGCTGATGATCCCCGCGAAGGTGCCTATTGCGATGAGTACGCCGCTCTCAGTGTTTGACACGCCGTTCAGCTTGAAGAAGACGGGGAGCACCATGTAGATGGTGCTCGTCGTCACCTGCATCGAGACCATGGCCGCGATGACCATGTAGTAGTTACGCTTCATCTCCGCTGTCGGGTCAAGCAAGTTCAAAAACGCCCCAAGAGGATAAGGGGTTAGCGTGCATTCAGGATATAACATTTTTCGGGTGCGCAACGCTTTTACCGGTTGGCTCCGCCTAATGGGTTGCAGTGGTGGGTAGGATCGGGGAGCTAGCCCTGCCTCGCACCCTTAACGGGCTACAAAGGGGGTCAGTAACCTCTTGGGTGGCCGGGGGAAGCGTGGCGTAAGGCGCGAAGCCCTCCGGCGATGTCCTGCCCCGCGGGGCCGGCGGCTGCGTCGCACGCCCTCGTAGGGGGGCGCGCGTGCATTCGACGGGCGAACCTGGCCAGGCCCGGGAGGGAGCAACCTAAGTCTGAACGTTTGGCGCTCGCGGGAACTCGGGACGGAGGGGGGTGACGCGGACCTGCGTCGCGCCATCCCGATTGCCCATGGGAGCCACCACTGCACCTTCACCCACCTCTCAAACATATATCCCGTGGGGGGTAGTCTTCTCTGACGGGGCTTGAGCGGGGTAAGGGATCTCTTCTTCGACGAATTCTACTCGGAGCTGGAGAGGGTCGCTGGGGAGATAGCGGCGAGGCAAGAAGAGGAGGCTAAACCCTCGATACTCGCCGACGAGGTCAAGGCCAAGTGGGTGCCATACGCCGGCGACGGAGAACGCGAGGGAACACTCATCAGTGTAGACGGCGGGATACAGCAGAGCGACTTCGCCTACAGCGACTTCGTCGCCGCGGGGCGCGCCATAGCCCTCATCCACAAGCCCGGTGAGGGCAGGCGCATGGAGAAGCGCGTCAGAATCTACGTTGGGCAGGTCTACGAGGAGCGCGACAAGGGTATAATCCCCGGCTACGTGCGCACGATCTGCGAGTACGACGCAGCATATGCCGCGGCGAAGCGCGTCGTCGACGAGGGCGGACAGCCCATCGTCCTCATGGATGGCAGCCTCTACATCGGCAGGTTCCCATACGCCATACGCGAGTACAGGCACCACCCCGAACTACTCATAGACTTCTTCGAGTCCATAACCCGCCTCCGCAACCTCGCACGCGACAAGGGATTCCCACTCGTCGGCGTCGCCAAGGATTCGAGTGTGTTCTTCCTATACATGGAGTTGCTGAAGACGGCTATCACAAGGGCGGGGCTCGGTAGCCTCGTTAAGCAACTGGACGAGGCGTCCTCTCCCATAGACCTCAGGGGGAAGATGGAGAACTGGGGTGAGGAGGAGTGGAGGCAGATGGAGCCGTGGATTGAGGAGCGCCCCCTCTGCGACCCGCTGCTCGTCAAGGACTCTACGGAGACGCCGGGCTACACGGCGCCCCTCTACCTATCGCCCTCCATCTACTACGCCGACAACGACACGATGGGCCTCTACAGGATGGTCGACAAACATCTGGAGGAGAGCGTCGCGGTGCGCGTCAAGCGCGCCGTCAGGGGCTTCTTCTCCGCCCCCGGTGTGGCCGCCACATACTGGAAGCCCACCCCCAAGGCGCGCCCATTCAGGGTGGACGTACTCGCCAACCTATTAGGACGACCCGAGGCGTGGAACAGTCACACCCGGAATATGTTCACGGACCCCAACCCCAACCTTGAAAAGGTTTTGAACCACCTCAACCACTGGTTCTGCAACGAGGTCGAGTACAACATACCCCTGAAGCAGGCCGACACACTGGCCCACTTCGACAGGGACCTATACAGGAGGAAATATGAACCCTTCATAGTGCGCCGCCTCGAGGAGGCGGGGCTAGACGTGGAGGGTAAACGCAGGGAGAAGAGGAATCTGGGATGAAGGAGTACGGTAGCATCATAGGGCAGAGCGACCCGACGTGGTTCGAGTTCAACATATCCGACCCGAAGAACAGGCCGGTCAGCTACGAGTACGTCGAGGTGGAGGTCGAGGAGCCGCAGCAGGACGGCTCGATGAGGAGCATAAGGGTCCTTGGGCAGGTGAAGAAGATAACGAGCCGCCACCCCTTCTACGACGAGAGGACGACCCCCGACGCAGCACGCAAGATGGGGGAGCTGGGCGTAGACGATGACCTGATACAGGTCTTCGCTCACACCAAGGTGCTCGGGTACCTGCACAACGAGGGCGGGCGGAGCGACGTCAGGAGGCCGCGGAGCCCACCGATGCCGGGTTCGCCGGTCTTCCGTGCCTCGGATGAGATTCTACAGCGCCTCTTCACCCTCAGCGAGGGGGAAATACCGCTCATGGTGGGTAGCCTGCTGCACAGGGAGGGGATAAGCGTCCCCGTGAGCGGCAAGGAGCTTCACAGGCACACCGCGATACTCGCCATGACGCGCTACGGCAAGAGCTACTTCGCCGGGCGAATAATGGAGCAACTGCTCAAGCAGGGCGCATCCATTCTCGTGATAGACGCCCACGGCGACTACGCAAACATGACGCAGGACCCAGACGGCGCCGAGCACGAGTTCTTCCGCGATAAAGTTACCGTCTACCACCCCGAGGCTGCCGAGGCGTTCGACGCAAACCACGTCAAACCCCTACACATAGGCGCAAGCCAGTGCAGCGTCGGCGAACTATCCCGACTCGCACACATAACGGGCAGCCTGCAGCGCATCATACTAAACAGGGCTGTGAAGGAGGCGAAGACGCGGAAGAAACTCTACGGCTTACAGGACATAATCGACGTCCTCTACGCCCAGATAGACGAGGGGGAAGAGGAGACGCCCGAGGCGAAGAAGGAGAAGAAGGCGAAGCCGGACAAGGTACGCGTCGCACGCGTCATAGAGCACCTCGAGGGCCTCGCTGAGAGGAACATATTCAGCGATGGCGAGCTCCCCGTCAAGGAGTTCTTCGCCCCAATGCACATGAGCGACGTCTTCCTCAGCGGCATATCGGACGACGAGCAGGACGTCCTCGTGGGCATGATCCTGCGCCGCGTCTTCCAGATCAAGTACAGACACGAGGAGAAGCTGCCACTCTTCGTCTTCGTCGAGGAGGCACACAGGTTCGCGGCTCCGCCCGACGAGGGCGGAGGCAGGTTCAGCAGGGACATAATCGCGCGCATAGCCGCGGAAGGCGCCAAGTTCGGCGTCTTCCTCACCGTCATCAGCCAGAGACCACGTCGCATCGACCCCGACATACTCAGCAACTGCAGCAACCTCGCCATACTACGCGTCGTCAACAGCACCGACCAAAACACGATTCAGGCGGCGTCGGAGTCGTTCAGCGAGGACCTGCTCGCGGACCTGCCCGCGTTAGAGCAGGGGGAGGCGGTTCTCGTCGGCCCATTCGTGCCTGTGCCAGTCATGATCAAGACGGCTCGGCGCGAGACGCGCCACGGCGGACGCACCCCCGAGATCGCTGACCTCCTCAGGCAGGCCCGCGAGGACGCCGAGATTAAAAAGAAGAGGGACGCCTTCCCACTACACTAGGTGGTCCACATGCGCTTCGCCGTCCTCGCCGACCTCCACATCGGGCGGAGCATCCCGCTCGCCATAGCGGAGCATAGGCGCGAGGCGTTCGAGAGGGCGCTGACCAAGGCGGTGGACGCCATAGTCGCGGCGGGCGTGGACTACGTCTTCATCTGCGGCGACCTCTTCGAGAGGCGCACCCTCCGCCCACACATGGTAGAGTTCACCCAGAGGGAGCTATTCCGACTCGTCAAGGAGACCGAAGCGAAGCACGGGCGGAGCATCCGCATACTAGTCATCAGGGGCAACCACGACGGGCGCAGCCAGAGCGACGCCCTCGACTACATCAGACACCCACTCGCCGGCTACCTACACGTCTTCGGCGACGAAGACATCACATACGACGACGACCGCATCCACGTCGTCGGGCTCAACTACTATGATCAGATAGATCGCGCATTCGAGGAGAAGGCGAAGCCCGCCCTCGTGAAGGGTGAGGGCATAAAGGTCCTCATGCTCCACGGCTTCGTCGCCAACTACAACGACGTCCCCCCCGGGGACAGCAGCCTAAGCCTCGACCAGCTCGCCGCCTCCGGCGCAGACTACGTCTTCACCGGCCACTACCACAAGAAGTGCGAGCCCCGAAAACTCAACGGCAAGGGTTGGGTCGCCACCCCCGGCAGCACCGAGGTCTACGACTTCGCCGAGGAACCCGAGAAGGGCCTCTACATAGTCGACACCGAGGGGCCGAAGTGGACGTGGGCGCCCATCGAGCCGCTCCACGTCATGAGGCAGGCGAAGGTCGGCAACGACCGCGGCGCCTCGCCAAAGTGGTACGAGGCAGAGGCCGTGAAGACGCTCCGTGGCTTCGTCGACGAGCTTCACGCACAGCACAAACAGGGGTATATTAGGATCAAGCTGGAGGGCACGCTGAGTGAGGGGTGGCCCAGTGACGTGAGCGAGGACAGGATAAGAGAGACGGCGCAGGACCCGCTCCTCCTCTGGGTCGACGTGGACACGCTTGAACTGAACCTGCCGCCGAGCGTGGCGCGCCCCATGGCGGAGAATACGGACGTCGCCGAGTACTTCCGCGACTTCGGGGGCTTCGCCGAGGAGATAAGAGAGGTCCACGGGCGTGTTAGGGAGGCGCTGGAGGAGGAGGCGAGCACAAAGACGGGGCTCCTCACAGCCACGCAGCGCGAGCAGTTCATAGTCGACTGGGTGCACCGATTCGAGGCCAAGACCTTCAAGGAGGTGAAGCCTTGATCGAGTCCCTCACCCTCCGCGGCTTCAAGAGCTACCGCGGCCAGCAAACCATCCGATTCACGAAGGGCGTGAACAAGATAAGCGGGCGCAACGCCTCGGGGAAGACGACGATTCTTGAGGCGGTGCTCTTCGGCCTCTTCGGGGAGGTGCCCGGCGTCGAGAAGAGGGACCTCCTACCCGTCAACGGCGGAGACCTCTTCGTGGAGCTCGTCTTCAGGACCCCGAAGGGCGTCAAGGTCACGATCCACCGCGAGGCGACCCTCACCAAGAAGGGCACGGACGAGGCGTTCAAGGCCAAGGAGTTCATAATGCAAGTCGAGGGCGAGAAGACGCCCATCACCCGGGAGCGTGACGCTCAGGACAGGCTCAGGGAACTCCTCGGCATAAGCAGCGGCACATTCTTCAACGTCGTCTACGCGCGGCAGAAGGAGTTTGTAGACATACTCAACCCCGAGAAGGGGCGCATGAACGCCATCCTCGGGCTCACCGCCCCCAGCGAGATAAGAGAGCAGCTCAAGGACGTCAAGGCGCAGCTACGAAGGCGCGGCGACATAGACAACAGGCCCGCCTTCGAGGAGAGGATAAGGAACGCGGAGCAGACACTCGCTGACGGCGGCTCGCAGCTCGCCGAGATAACAGCGCGCAAGACCGCCCTAGTCACCGAACTCGGCGCGAAGCGCTTCGAGTACCAGAACGCCAAGGACGCCGTCGAGCGCGTCGAGGGATACGAGACCAACTTCAGAGAACTCGACGCCATAAGGCAGGAGTACGAGAAGAACAGGAGCCTGCGCGAGGCGAAGGAGCAGGAGCTCGAGGGCGTCGCCTCCGAGATGGGGGAGAGCCCCGACACGTGCCTCAGGGACCTCGAGAACAGGGCGAACACCGCGAAGGCCACCGAGGACAGGCTCAGGCAACTGGGCGACGCCGAAGTGGAGCAGCGCCGCAGGGCAGCCGCCGCGACTGTCGACAGGCTGACTCATCAGATCAGGGAGCATAGGGAGCTATTCGATAAGGGACTCACGGTCTGCCCCAAGTGCGGTCAGCCAATAGACCCAGCCGCCATGGAGAAGGACCTCACACAGTGGACCACGGAGCTGGAGATCGCCAAGAGGCAGCAGGCGTCAGCCATCGCCGAGATACAGGAGCTGCGCACGCAGGCGAAGAACGCCACGGACAGGCGCCTCGAGGCGGAAAAGGCGCTAGACAGGTTCCTCAACCTCAGGGCACGCCTCGACGAGGGCAAGAGGACCATGCAGAGACTCGACGACTCGGGTGCTAAACTCGCCGAGAGGCTCGAAGTCGGCACCGAAGGACTCACAGAACTCGTGGAGAAGGAGTTCGGTCCCGTCAAGGGCATCGAGGAGGCGCGGAGACGGGTCGATGAGAGACTCAGAGCGCTACGCGCCGTGGAACGGGAGGCGCTCGCCGCCGTCAGGGAGAGGGAGGCACGGTTCCAGGAGGCGGACGCCTCGGAGAAGCGGCTCAAAGCCCAGCTCGCCGGCGTAGAGCAGACGCTGAACGATTCTAGGAGGAGCCTCGCGAGGGTCGAGGAGTACGAGGCTAAGATCCACGCCCTCGACGGCGTCGTGGAGCGCTACAGCGCATACGAGAGGGACCTCAGGGACAACACCCTCCGCCTGCTCGAGTACACGACGTTCGAGTACTTCCGCCGTCTGACGGACCAGCAGCTGTACTCTGCGTGCAGGATAGACAGGGAGAGGTACACGCTCGAGGTTCACCCGAAGGGGAGCCCACGCCCGTTGCCTGCTTGGCGCGCCGGTGGTGGGCACCAGAGCCTCTTCGCGTTGGCGGAGCGCCTCGCCCTGCTCAGGGTACGCAACTTCCCACACCTGCTCATACTCGACGAGCCGACCGACGCAGTCGACTCCGAGAACGTCCCACACCTACTCGAATACATCGCCCGGGGCAGCAGGGAGATAGGGCAGGTTCTCCTAGTCACCCACCACGGCCAGGGCGAGGAGGAGGGCGTGAACCTCATACGCGTCGCCAAGGTCGGCGGCGAGAGCAAGGTCACACAGGAACTAGCCACCGATTGAAGAATCACCGGTTTTTTAAGCTAAAAGAACAACGGGGGATCGGGGCTCGGAGCCTTGAAGGTTGTCGTTCCCCTCGAGTTCTTCGAGGGGGTCACGATGGAGGGCGGTTCGGCGCGCACCCTGAAGACGGAGTGGATGGGTGGCACACACTACAACTACAGGATTGTGCGCTGCCCGCCGAAGCTCTCCTACGACGGCACTTTCACTCAGGTCTTCGACGGCGGCTTCGACTACATCACCTCGACCATCACGGCTGCGGACGACGCGGAGCCAAGGGAATACATCGTCGTGGTGGAGTGGGGGTGGAGCGAACAACCGATAACATTCGGGAAGATAATGTACACGCTTCGGCTACGCTTCGAAGTGAGGGTGACGCCGGGATTAGGGTAGCTTCTTTGGCTTGTACTTGCGCTCCGAGTACTTGCCCGTGATCCGGACGTGCGTCCCGCCCCTGAACGCGTCTGCCTCGAGCTGCTTCGTCATGACATCGCAGTCGGCGCGCCACTCGCACTCCTGGCACTCCTCGTCCTCGCTGAGCATACCGATGCAGCTGGGGCGCGGTTCCTTAGACATCTAGGTTCAAGCCGGAGCGAACCCCTAAAAACGTTACCAAAAACATGGTTCGAGAATCGATAATCCCCTTATAGCCACCGGGAAAATCAGCATGGTTGAGAGCCTTGGAGGTCTGCTACCACTGCGGCCGCCAACTTTACGCCGTGGACAAGTGCCCCCACTGCGGACTCACATTCTGCGAGAAGCACATGCACCCAGACGCGCACATGTGCCTGGCGTTCGCTAAGCAGAGGGAGCGGCGCGGCGAGGCGTTCTTCCTCGGTATCGAGCTGTGCGTCTTCGCCATGGTGGCGGGAAGCATCTACTTCCTCACGCACGTCGTCGGGGCTGCTTAGCCTCCATCTGGCGGAGGCGCTCGTAGAGCACGATGGCCGCGCTCACGCCCACGTTGAGGTTGGAGACGTGCCCAATCATCGGTATCTTGATCCTCGAGTCACATTTCTCAAGCAGGGTGGGGCTTATCCCCTCGCCCTCGCCGCCTAGGACAAACGCCACGGCACCCGATAGATCCTCGGACCAGAGGCCGTGGTCCCCGGAGGGGTCGACGGCGACGAGCTTGATGTCCTCGTCCTTGAGCAGCTTGACGGCGGGATAGATGTTCTCACGGGCCACAGGGACATATGCGCCACCCCCCATACTGACACGCAGCACGGTAGGCGTGAGCCCGACGCTCTCCTTCTTGGGGATGAGCACGGCGTCGACACCCGCCGCGTCGGCGGTGCGTAGTACGCTGCCGAGGTTCTGAGGGTCCTCGACGCCGTCGAGGATAATTATACAC
>DUKA01000175.1 GCA_013329615.1 Candidatus Bathyarchaeota archaeon | reverse complement strand
GGGCACCCAGGCAGAGGCACATGGCGCCTAGGCTTAGAGCCGCGTATAGCAGGTTCTTCAGCCCCGCCGCGCCGAGGGCGAAGGCGATGGTCGCCGCGAGTATGCCGAACTGTATCAACTCGGACGCCATCACTTCTTCACCTCCACGGGTGCTGCGGGCTTAGCTACTGGTGCCGCCGGTGCCCTCGGGGTCCTCTTGAAGTCGAGTATCTGGTCGGCCTTGTTTATGACGGCTAGCTCGTATGCCGTTGTGAGCCAGATGGCTCCGGTGGGGCAGCTCTCCTCGCACTGCTGGCAGAAGAGGCACGCGCCCAGGTTGACCTTTAGGCCCTCGCACTTGGGGCCGAGGCCCTTGAGTTCGATCGCGAAGCTTGGGCAGACGCGGCTGCACATTCCGCAGCCCGTGCACTTCGCCTCGTCGTACTCGTGTCTCCCGCGAGTGCCCTTGGGCATCTCCCTCTTCTCGAAGGGGTATGCCAGTGTGCAGGGCTTGCTCATAGCGTTCTTGAGAAGTTCTCTCTCCATCGCCATCTTAGATCACTCCCGACAGCGCCACGATCGCCATCACCTGAAGGACGGCAAGAGGCGTCAGGTACTTCCATGCCCAGTTGAGCATCAGATCGATCCTGAACCTCGCGAATAATGCGCTTAGGTTGCTGAGGATGAGGACGCAAAGCGTGGTCTTGATTACGAACCATACAATTGGGGGGAGGATTGGTCCAGTTGGTCCGCCGAGGAAAAGCGATGTCAACAGGGCGGAGGCAAGGACGATCTTTACGTCACGCGCCAAGGTGAGCAGTGCCAGCTTCTTTCCGCTGTACTCGACCTGCCAGCCGTGGACGATCTCAGTCTCGGCCTCGGCCATGTCGAATGGGCGCATCTCGGTCTCCGCGAGGAGAGAGAGTACGCATATGCAGAAGCCGACGAACATGGCTAAACCGAGGGCGACGCCCCAGAGTGACGGGGCAGCGATGAAGTTCTGGACGCTCTGGACCTGCCAGGCGACTATGTTGTTGATTCTCAGGCTTCCCGCCATTATCGCGGGGCCGAGCGCGAGCAACACGAGAGGAATCTCGTATGAGAGAGTGGCTAGTGCCACCCTCGTCGCGCCGACCGCGCCGAAGGCGTTGGAGCTGCTCCAACCGGCGAGGAAGACGTTGAGGACTATGAGGCTGCATATGAGGAGGACGATTACTAGGTCGCCCTCGAAGCTGAGTATAGGCGTGTATGCGTAGAGGTTGGTTATCGACTGTATAGGCATGAGGAAGACTGCAGAGAGCGATAGCGCGAAGATGATGACGGGTGCCCCGATGAAGAGTGTCCTGTTCGCCGCGCTGGGGGTGATGTCCTCCTTTGCGAGGAGCTTCACGATGTCGGCGAAGGGCTGCAAGAGGCCGAATGCCCCTGTGTGCATCGGACCCCGCCTGTTCTGGAGGCGCGCGACGGTCTTCCGGCTCAGCCAGTTGCAGTAGAGCGCGTAGGCTATGATGAAGAGCGCCCCGGGGAAAACGACTATGCTGACGATGTCACTTATTGTTACCATTAGCATACCACCTTATTCCATATTTGCGCAGCTCGTCGTCGTTCATCTCCCAGGTCTTCTCCTTGGATTCGTCGACGAAGATCATGCGATCGGTGCAGCTGAAGCACGGGTCTATGCCCGCGAGGACTATGGGGATGTCGGCTATGTAGCAGCCCTTGAGCTTGACGGCTAGGCTGGGGATGTTCGCCATCGTGGGCGCCCTGATCTTGTACCTGTAGGGCTTGTTGTCGCCCTTGCTGCAGATGTAGTGTATGTCCTCGCCGCGCTGCGCCTCGATCATGTTTACCGCCTCGCCTTCGGGGACCTTCTGCAGGGGGTTGAACTTCTCCCTGATGGGGCCGTCGGGCAGGTGATCGAGCACGTACTTGGCGATGCCCACGCTCTCGACTAACTCACCCACGCGTACGACAACGTTACCCAGAACGTCACCGCTCTCGGCGGTGACCACGTTCCAGGGTATCTCGTCGTATGCTAGGTAGGGGTTGTCGCGGCGGGTGTCCTTGTTCACGCCGCTCGCGCGTGCGTGTGGGCCGCAACCGCAGAGGCGGATCATGTCTGCCTTGCTGCAGTAACCGACGCCGGCTGCCCTGTTGATTATCGTGGACTCCGTCGTGGCTACCTTCGTGTAATACGCCGTGCGCTCTGCGAGGATGTCGAGCCCTTTCTGGAACTTTGGTATCTGTTCGCTCGTGATGTCCCTGCGGACGCCGCCGATTGCGTTGAAGGCGTAGTTGACCCTGTTGCCGCTTATCTCCTCGAGCATGTCGAGGACGACTTCGCGGTCGCGCCAGACGTAGTAGAAGAGGGTGTCGAAGCCGATCTCGTGGGCGGCTACGCCGACCCAGAGGAGGTGGCTGTGCAGCCTCTCAAGCTCGTGTACGAGTGTGCGTAGGTACTTCGCCCTTTGGGGGATGGTTATGCCCGCGACGTCCTCCACGTTCATCGCGTAGAGGGTTTGGTGGGCGTTGCTGCAGATGCCGCAGACCCTCTCCGTGAGGTAGAGGTTCTGTATGTAGGTCCTAGCCTCCATCGCCTTCTCGATGCCCCTGTGGTTGTAGCCCAGGCGGGGCTCGACGTCGACAACTACCTCGCCGTCGACCTTGAAGAGGAAGCTCGCCGGCTCCTTAAGCGCGGGATGCTGCGGACCTATTGGTACACTGAATTCGGTTCCACTCATGTCCATTCCTCCCCATCTACCGCCTTCCTGAGGGACTTGACGTCCCACTTCTTCAGGAGCGGATGGATTCCTTCGGGCCACTCCTCGGTCATGAGGAGCCTCTTTGGGGCGGGGTGACCCTCGGGGAAGACCCCAAGCAGGTCATTTACCTCCCTCTCGAAGATTGTGGCGCCGTTGATTATGTCCGTGATTGAGGGGACCATCGGCTTGTCGCCCGGGACCCGCACCTTTATCGTGAAGATCAGGTGTGGGCGGTTGAAGTGGTAGTTAAGCTCCCTCTCCTCGCCGTAGTCGACGCCCGTGATCGTCGAGAGGTGGAATAGCCCCTCCTTCTCCTTGATGTAGGTGACAGCGTCCCTGAGCTTCTCGACCTTTATTGTGACGTAGAAGCGCTTCTCCTTCGGGGTCTTAGAATCGATGACGTTGCTCTTACCGATCGTCTCGATGAATCTCTCAAGAGTCTTCTTATTTTCTTCAACGTAACTCATACAATTCACCTCAGTACCCCACGCTCATCAGGAGCTTGACGACGCCGTCGAGGATGGCCTCCGGTTTTGGGGGGCAGCCAGCGACGTAGGCGTTGACCGGTATCACCTTGTCGACGCCCTCCATGACGTTGTAGCAGTCCTGGAATGTGCCGCCCGTGCTTGCGCAGCTGCCGATAGCCACGACGAACTTGGGTTCAGGCATCTGTTCATAGATCCTCTTGAGTCTGCTCTTCAACTTCCGGGAGACCGAGCCCGAGACGACTAGTACGTCTGCGTGCCGGGGGGATCCCTTTATCACGCCGCCGAAGCGCTCGACATCGAATCGAGGCGTAAGAGCCGCCACGATCTCGATGTCGCAGGCGTTGCATGCGGCGCCGTTGAAGTGTATCAGCCAAGGGGAGCGAGTTCTAGCCCATGTAACGAGACCCATATTACTTCCTCCACTTCGCTGTCAGTATCACGATGGACACGAGCGACGCGGCCGCATACGCGAGCGGCAGCGCCACGTTAGCCGGTCTGGCGAGCGTCGTCGCTAGGACGAAGCCCAACACGTCGAAAATCATGAAGTATACCGCGTAGATGAAGAAGTTCTCGACGTTCACCCTTACCTTGGTGGGGGTTATGTCCTCACCGCAGGCGTAGGGCGCCAGCTTGCCGGGCGTGTCCGGACTCTTGGGTGCGATGTCGTTGCCTATCGCCATGATGATCAGGGCGACGGCGACGGCTACAACCAAAATTACTGCGAATCCGGTAAGACCTTCAAGCAATTCGGTCCCTCAAACCTTCGTCTGGTGGCGGGATATAAACGTTCAGAGTTGATAAGAATTTTCTTTTTTTAGCGAAAAAGTGTGAGAATAATGCGAATATTAATGGATTCAGCGTCCATTATTCATGCAGGAGGTTTTGGAGGAGGATCGCGGCCTCGACTGCTCCATTCTCTACGCTGGGGGTCATGCCTTCGCCGAGGTCTACGTTTACGCCCTGTATACCGAGTAGGGTGACGTTCGGGCATATTGATTTCTTGATGTAGTTGATGAATATGTGGAGTGGGAGGCTGTGTGTTGAGATTGATGTGTTGGCTATTGCGTTGAGGGGGATTATTCTCGCCTCTCCGGGTGTGCCTTGGAAGTTGGCGGCGTCTACAATGAGGATGTGTGTGGGATTGAAGTCTCTGATGGTCCCTGTGTAGCTCTCGGGGACTGTTTCGGTTGTGAGGAGGAGAACGTTTTCGGGTGTATGTCCTGCGAGTAGCTCCAGCACCCTTAGGCCGGCGAAGTCATCGTGTCGTATGGGACTGCCGACGCCTACAACGACGACGCGTCTTCCCTCTGTGCTGCCGAGGAATGTCTGGAGTTTCTCTCTCAGAGACATAACGCTTAGGGCAGGGTTCGGGGGGGTTAAAATGCTATTCTATTTTGGTGTTTGTTATTTTTTCGTAGATTTTCACGGCGTCTAGCCTAGACTCTGTGCCTTCGAAGACTGCTACGCCTGTGTTGAAGATGCTCCCGCTGAGCCCCTCGGTGCCCTCGAAGGTTAACCCGAGGCGTGTCGACAGCCTCTTCTTGAGGCCTAGTTTGCCCAGTCGGCGACCTATGCTGTTCAGGTCGAGTGTGGCGAGTGTCTTTGGGGTGATTGTGAAGACGCGTTTCCCGGTTCTCCCACAGATCTCTTCCACGGGGTCGCTTACGCCCAGCAGGGCGGTCCCTGATCCGCAGACCCCACATGACTCTGCCCTAGCTAGGCTGATCTTTTCCATGCTGAGGTCGTCTAGGTCGAAGAAGAGGAGCTTTCCCGCGAGGCGCGGCTTCTCCCCGAGTATGAGCCTGATGGCCTCGGAGACTTGTATGCTGGCGATGATGTTGATCGCTGGGGGCATCACGCCCACGGTGGCGCATGTTGGCACGTTCGCCTCGTCTACGTCGCCCTGCCAGCAGCTTAGGCAGGGGGTCTCCTCCGGGATGATGGTCGAGACGTTACCGACGTGGGTGATGACGGCCCCGTGGATGTATGGTATCCCGTGTTCGACACACGCCCTGTTCAACGCCATGCGTGGAGTTAGCCTATCAAGCCCATCTACAACGAGGTTCACGCCCTCTACGAGCTTGGAGACCGTCCTCTCGTTCACGGAGACGGGTAGCGCCTCGATGTCGATGAAGGGATTCACGTTGCGGAGCCGCATCTCCGCCGCCTCGACCTTCGGGTAACCCACGACGTCGACGCCGTAGAGGTGCTGCCTCTGTAGGTTGCTCATCTCCACAACGTCCCGGTCGGCTAGGCGCAGGAAACCTACGCCCATGGATGCGAGTTGGACCGCGAGCTGGCACCCCAGTCCGCCGACGCCCGCGACGAGGACGCGCGCGCCCCTGAGCCTCTTCTGCCCCGTTGAGCCTATCTCGGCGAGGACGAGTTGGCGCGAGTAATACGCGAGTTCATCGGGTGCGAATCCGCCGTGAGGTGCCATGTGATTACCGACGCGGCGGTGATTGAAAAGAATGACCCACGGCTAGAGGAGAAGGTAGACTATCAAGGGGGTCAGGCCGAGGAAGATGGGGGCGGGGAGTCCAGCGACTACGCCGCGCCTCTCCAGCAACCAGAGGTTTAGGAAGACGCCGACGCCGATCATGACGAGGGTCACCGCGAGCAACTCGACGCCGAAGTACGCCTCGACGTGTGCCGGGAGAAAGGAGTAGAAGATGAGTTCACCCATGCCCACCTCGACGCCCTCGCCGACGTAGCTCATGCGTCCCGACTTGGCGCCGCGGTCACCGAATTCCCTGATGACGGCGACGATCCACCCCGTATTCAACAGCACCAAGTCGAAGACCGCCACGACGACCAGCATCACGATCAGCGACACCGTCGGGAGAAGCAGGCTCACGAAGGAGCCCAACAGTGCGCCGTATACTATGAAAATGAAGTTCCTGACACGCGACGAGAAGACGTTGCCCATTATGAAGATCAGCGAGAAGACGGAGACGTAGAGGGAGACGAGCACTATTATCGAGGTCATCCACGAGGAGACCGCCTTGGCGACGACCATGAGGAGGGTCTGAGAGACGATTATGACGAGTATGGCGGAGGTCGGAGCGACGATCAGCGCCATGAGGACGCGTGCCTCGAAGCCCCGTCTGCGCCCCGTCAACCAGTAGAGAAGCACGACGCCCATCAGCCCCGCGAGGGTCAGTGAGAACGTCCAGGCGACCTGCTCGACGTACCCGCCCCCCGGGCTCCTGAGCGTGGCGCCCAAGCCGCCTATCATGAAGAGCCGCACGAACCCGAGGGAGATGACTAGGCAGGAGAGGACGGGGGAGAGGTAGTCAAGCGCCAGCCTCCGCGCCAAGTCAGGTCCTCTCGGCCCTCAGACCATACTCGATGACGACGCGTTTCCCTCGCTCATCCTCGGAGATCAGGGAGTATCGGCTCAGCCTCAAACCGTGCGCCCTCTCCCAGCCCCGGACATACAGGGTGAAAGCGAGTTGGAACCCGGAGAAGCCGACGATTATCCCCATGAGTGAGCCCATTAAGAAATCGGGGGCAGCTACAAGGATTAGGATTGGCGCGACGATGAGGACAACGAGTAGGGAGAGCAGCGGCGCGAACCTGCGGACGCCCTTCCCCGCCCTCGCCTTTGCCGTACCCTCCCTCACGAGAGCGCCCGCCATGCCAGAAAACTCGATATACTGAGGGAAGATCGCTACACTGAAAGTCAGCGACGCGAGGACGACAAGAAGCAGTGTCTGGATCACAAAGTTTCCGGCGGCGAAAAACGTGAAGATGACTAGTGAGAGCACGAGGAGCGCGACCGAGAAAATCGGCTGGAGGCGTGACCCCGGGTAGGGTTTCTTCTCCATCCAGGACCCCTTTTTCAGCTTTTTCTCAGCCAGACACGCCACCAACCAGCGACTAAGCCCATCCAACTATTAAGAGCAATTGATAAATATAATGCGGTTCGCCCAATCTACATGAGGATTATGAAGGGTACAAACCTATCAACGATAAAAACCGTGATGCTTGCGACGGTTCTTCTTCTGTCGTTTGTCATCACGCCCGCCGCCCAGGCAGGCGTACCATCGAGCATCGGAACCCTCGAAGGCCCATATTTCAAGGAGCTCCGATTCAAGATATACGCGACATCAGAGGCCGAGGTGGCTGGTCTCCTCTCCGGGGACGTCGACGTCGTCGACTTCTTCGAGGCGGAGCAGATACCCGATATCCAATCCGGCTTGGATTCGGGGGAACTTGAGACGGCGCAGAACGCCGAGCAGGGAATGTGGGGATTCAGCCTACAGACAGAGAGATATCCACTGAACCTCGTCGAGTTCAGACGCGCCATCGCCTACCTGTGTGACAAGGACAAGTACGTCAGGGAAGGGCTCCAGGGTCTAGGCTACAAGCTGGAGACTTTCCTCGGCTCACCCGGTTACGGAGTCTGGAGTGGAACAACGTATACGACGTACGACTTCAGCCCCACCAAGGCGGCTGAGTTGCTCACAAGCATAGGCTTTGTCAAGGGTGCGGACGGCAAGCTAATCGACCCGCAGACCGGGACAACTATGAGGCCGTTGGTCATCCTCGCGCGCACCGAGCACCCACACAGGATATTCGCTGCGCGTGAGCTAGCCCAGCAGTTCGACGCCGTGGGCATAGTATACGACCTGCAGGAGGTCCCACGCTCAGTGGCCAGCCCCCTCGTCTTCCTCGAGCAGGACTACGACATATACACGGCGGGCTGGGGAGGAGGCCCGGACGTTGACTGGCTCTACGACCTATTCTACTCAACGTCCCCGCCATCCCAGAACTTCCAGCTCTTTAAGAACGCCACCGTAGACGCGGCGCTCGACCAGCTAAAATTCGGCAAGAGCGGCGAAGAGGTACTAGAAGGCGCGCAGCTCGCGCAGCAGTACCTGTCCGAGCAGCTGCCCTTCATTCCACTCTACGCGAAGGCCTATCTCTCGCCATACAACGCGAGACTCACGAACGTAATCGACCTCCCATGGTGGAGCGGTGTGACAAACGCCTTCACCTTCACCTTCGCCACCGACAAGACGCAGCAGTACGGTGGCGTCCTCAACATAGGCTGGACATCCGACCCGCAGCAGCCCAGCCCCATGTACGAGATCAACTGGTGGTGGGACACAATGCTGAACAACGTCATCTATGACACACCCATACAGCTCGACCCCACAACCTTCGAGGAGCTCCCCTGGATGGCCAAGAGTTGGAGCACCGAGCCGTGGACGACACCCGACGGATATGATGGAACTAAGATCACCTTCACGCTCAACCAGGGCATCAAGTGGCACGATGGGCTCGAGCTGACTGCCGAGGATGTCGTCTTCACGTGGGATTATGCCTTGGAGCAGGAGAACCCCGTCTACATCTCCTACCTGAGCAGCTACATCAAGGGCGAGACGCCTGACAAATACACCGCCGTCGCCTACATGAACACAACCAGCTACTGGGCACTACACTGGGTGGGCTCCAACATACCCATCATACCCAAGCACATCTGGGAGAACATCGAGGACTCCGTAACATACCAGCCTATCTCCGAGGGCAACCTAATCGGCACGGGCCCATACATCTTCAAGGAGTACAAGCCGGGAGAATACGTGGTAGTCACGGCAAACCCCAACTACTTCATGAAGCCAGCGGGCAGCACACTCACCTTCACCGAGGTAAAGATGGTGCAGGGAGAGACGAAGGTGTACACGTCTAACAAGGCGGTCTACAACGGCGTCGCCGTGACCAATGGCACATACACCATCACCGTGAAGACTGGCGCCACAACCGTGAAGACGTTCACAGGCACCACAAACACGGACGGAAGCTACACTGCAACTCTAGACACCAAGGACCTGACACCCGGCACATACGATATGTACGTCGAACTCGCCGTCAAGGTAGGCATAGCTGGCCTCGGCAGCTTCGACGAGTACAAGCTAACCGTCTCGGAGAAGCCCGTCGACTACGTCTTCTACGGCGGCATACTCGCAGCGGTCGTCGTAGTGGTCGCCGCAGGCTACATCGTCCTCAAGAGGCAGCAGAAGAAGTAGCCGCATCAGTGCCCTTTTTTTAATACCGGACCCACATTCACCCAGAGACAACGGTGTGCATGCATGGGCTACCCATCGTTCTTGGCGAAGAAGCTACTCTTCGCGGCAGTCACTGTACTCATCATAATGACTCTTAACTTCGCCATATTCAGGCTCATGCCCGGCGACCCCGTGGCCATGCTCGCCGACCAGATAAGACTCAGACCCGAGCAGGTGGCGAGGCTCTACGAGCTATTCAACCTCGACAAGCCCATGTGGGAGCAGTACGTCTCATACATGATACAGACGCTGCAGGGCTTCCTCGGCTACTCGTACTACACGCAGCGCCCAGTGACGCAGGACATAATGGAGAGGCTGCCGAACACCCTGCTACTCGTCGGCGTCTCCACCATCATCTCGATAGTCATAGGCATGGTCGTGGGCATAGTCGCCGCGGCAAAAAGGGGGAGCGCCGTCGACATCGGCGCGATAAGCTTCGGCTTCCTAGGCAACTCGGTGCCGACGTTCTGGCTCGGCATACTGTTGCTCCTAGTATTCGGCGTGAATCTGCAGTGGTTTCCCCTCAGGGGCACGACGAGCGTCCCTTCGCCAACTGAACCCATCGCCCTCGTCCTCGACATACTCTGGCACATGGCGCTGCCTACACTTGTGCTCGTGATCATCCAGTTCGGCGGATTCGCCCTCGTGATGAGGGCGGCCATGATGGACGTCCTCACAGAGGACTACATAACCCTCGCCCGGGCGAAGGGCATCGACGAGAGGAACGTCCTCTACAAGCACGCCCTCAGGAACGCCATGCTCCCGATGGTCACCGTCATAGCACTCGCCTTCGGCTTCACGCTGAGCGGCGCGCTCCTCACCGAGACGGTCTTCTCGTGGTACGGTTTGGGAAGATACATTTGGGAGGCCATCGTCAGGCAGGACTTCCCCGCCTTGCAGGGCATATTCTTCATAATCTCCGTCATGGTAGTCGCCGCCAACCTCCTCGCGGATATAATCTACGGGTTCCTCGACCCGAGGGTGAAACACGAGTAGGTGATGATGATGGCGGAGAAGAACAAGCTGCTCAGGAACCTCAGGGAGTTCGCCGGTCTATACAGGAAGAGTAGGTTGGGTGTCGCCGGTCTCGCGCTGCTTGTCATCTTCATAGCCATCGGTCTGCTCGCACCTGTCCTGACCCCCTACGACCCGCAGACCTCGATGCAGCTCGCCAACTTCAGGGCGAAGCCCGACTGGCTCGACCCCTCGACACCCAAGAACACGTATTATATCGCTGACCCATCGTTCACGTCATCCGCCTCCCTCGCCGAGTGGTCCGTGACCAAGACGGGAGTTGCCGTTGAATGGTCAGGACAGGCGGGTTACGAAGGCATACCACTTGTCGAGGAGGGCAGCGGACCGGGCTCGATCATGCTATCGACGACGGACGCATCGGGCGACGGCGTCGTTACCCTCGGCAACAAGCTGACCTACAGCTACAACCCACCCCACCGGTTCTCTGTGCATCTCGCATACAAGGCAGAGGTCACAGGCGAAGCCACGTGGAAGGCGCAGATGATCCTCAGACAAACCAATGGCAACGAACTGATCATCTGGGACTCGGGGACGCAGCGGGGCTCGACGGAGTGGTCGGTCCCCAAGCCGCAGATCGACACGAACGACGCCATCCTCAGGATCAGGCTGTTCAAGGACATCCTATCCGACGCGTCCAAGCTCTTCCCGACAAAGGGCGACTACACCCTCGTACTGAAGTTGACGACGAGTACGGAGGGGGGCAGCGTCAAGTTCTATGTGGATGATGTGAGTGCGCGCGTCTGGGGGGACGCCTTCGGCTACCTCGGCACCGATAACTACGGCCGAGACATATTCACGCAGCTCATCTACGGGAGCAGGGTATCCATTCTCATCGGTGTGTTCTCCGCCTTCATCGCCGTCGGCCTCGGCCTATTCGTCGGCCTAACATCCGGCTACGTCGGCGGCTGGGTCGACGAACTCCTGATGAGGCTCAACGACGTGCTCCTCACCATCCCCGGGCTACCCCTCCTAATCGTCCTCACAGCAGTCATGGGACCCAGCATATTCTCAGTAGTCATCCTGATAGGATTCCTAGGCTGGATGGGGATAGCGAGGCTGATACGCTCACAGGTGCTTTCGCTCAAGACGAAGGCATTCGTCGAGGCGGCGAGGGCTAGCGGCGGCGGCACGTGGCACATAATCAGGAAGCACCTCGTCCCAAACGTGATAACGATGGCGTACACGCAACTCGCACTCACTGTCCCCGGCGCCATTGTCACAGAGGCCGCGCTCAGCTTCCTCGGCCTCGGAGACCCGTTCCTCCAGACATGGGGGAAGATGCTGCACGATGTACAGTACTACGGCGCCATCTCAGAGTGGTGGTGGGCCATACCCCCCGGCCTATGCATAGCGCTCCTATCCATGGCATTCGTCTTCATCGGATACGCCATGGACGACATACTGAACCCCAAGCTCAGGAGGCGATGACGTGACCAAGCTCCTAGAAGTGAAAGATCTGGTGATGTACTACACCACCATGAAGGGAGATGTCAAGGCGGTCGACAACGTCAGCTTCGCCTTGGAGAAGGGGGAGTCGCTCGGCCTAGCGGGTGAGTCGGGCTGCGGGAAGACGAGCGTCGCCCTCACACTGATGAAGCTCTACCCCTCGAACGCGAAGATACTCAAGGGACAGGTCCTGCTCGACGGCAAGAATATACTCGACATGGACGACGACGAGATACGCCGAGAGGTCAGGTGGAAGAGGATATCCATGGTCCCACAGGCCTCCATGAACGCACTAAACCCTGTCTTTACCATAAAGGACCAGATAATCGAGGCCATACTCACACACGAGGACGTATCCGAGGAGGAGACAGGTAAAAGGGTGGTGGAGCTTCTCAGACGCGTTGGGATAGATCCGACGCGCGTCAACTGCTACCCACACGAGTTCAGCGGCGGCATGAAGCAGAGGGCCATGATGGCGATGGCTCTGAGCTGCAACCCCGACATAATGATCGCCGACGAGCCCACGACCGCCCTCGA
>DUKA01000097.1 GCA_013329615.1 Candidatus Bathyarchaeota archaeon | reverse complement strand
CGGGGTCGAAGTTGACGTTGGTCAGCGTGGCGAAGGTCGCCTCGCAGACGAAGTGGTCGATCTCCCTGTCGTATATGCCTCTCTTCCTGCCCTCGACTGCGACTATCGAAAGCCCCTTGAGGGCGTAGACAAGCAGGTCCTGAAGCGCGGCGACCTCCGGGTTCTTACCGCAGACACCCTTCTGGGTGCATCCCTTGCCCTGAGCCGTCTGCTCGCACTGGAAGCAGAACATGGGGAACTCTGGTGACTTCTCTACCTCAACCTTTGTTTCATGCATTTCATTTTCACCGTTTACTTCAATTCTGAGCAGGCGCCGTGGAAGGGGCAGTGCCTCTCCGCGTGGTTCTCCACCACCCTGAATATGCCGCCTACGGTCTCCTCGTTCACGGCGTAGACCTTCTTCTTGCCTCTCCGTTCGGAATGCACCAAGTTACACCTTTCCAATGTCCTCAGGTTGTGGCTGACCATGCTCTGCTCCTGTTCGAGCGAGGCGGCGAGGTCGGTCACGTTCATCGGCGTGGCCCTGAGTTTCTCGAGTATGGCAAGGCGGGTGGGGTTGGCCAGTGTGGAGAAGAAGCCGTAGCATATGTCACTAAGTCCTCTCTTCAAACCCGCTCACATCTGAAGCTTTCTTCATATGAAGAAGTTTTCATATGTATTTAAGGGTTGTGAGTACCACCTCAGGCTAAAAGCCTTTAAAAAAAGTTAACCTTATATTTATCGAGCAGAGGGCATTAACGTCCACGAGTGAATAAGCATTGACACTAACCATTGACACCGCAGGACACGGACTTGCCATGGTACTCAAAGACTACCAAGAGGAGGCGCTCCACTACATTTGGGAGAAGAAAGGGGAGGGTGCCAGCTCACGGGACGTCTGGAGCCAGGTAAACAAGACCTTAAAGACACGTAGCATCAGCAGGGCCTCGATAATCAACTTCCTCAACGCTATGGTGGACGAGGGAGTTCTCAACTATACTGAGATCACGGGTAAGGGCGGACACCGCCGCATCTACTCGACGAAGCTCAACGAGGCCCAGTTCAAGCAGTACGTAGCCGAGGTCGTGCTACGTAACCTGATGCGCGACTTCCCGGCAGAGACGAAAGAAGCTCTTAAGAAGGTCAAGTAGTCTCCCCCCTTTCTTTTCATTTCATCAGCCCAGTGAGTGCTGGGTTTCACGCCCAGATGTTATAAGGTGTAGATGGAGTATTTTCTACGACTTGTCATGGCGAAGTTGACGAAGGAGAAGAAGACGGCCTTCGAGTACATCGAGGAGAAGCAGGAGAAGATCAGTGATCTGCATCAGCTGATCTGGCGCTACGCGGAGACGGCTCTGCGTGAGTACAAGAGCTACGACGCCCTCGTGGCTTGGCACAGGGAGGAGGGCTTCGAGGTCGAGGACGGCATCGCCGGTATGCCCACCGCCTACATGGCGACGTGGGGCAAGGGCAAGCCCGTAATCTCCACGTACACGGAGTACGACGCGGTACCCGAGACGGCGCAGGAGCCGGTGACCCACCGGGAGGCTGAGAACCCCTGGCAGGCGGGGCACACCGACCCGCACAGCGCGCTCGGCGTAGCCGCAGCGGCGGGGGCCCACGCGGTGAAACACGCGATAGAGAAGCACGGCCTAAAGGGCACCATAAAGATATTTGGCGCCCCCGGCGAGAAGATTTGCATCTCCAAGCCATACGAGGCGGCGAGGGGCTACTACGATGGCCTCGACGCATGCGTCGCGTGGCACCCGAGGGGCTCGACCTCGGTCATGTACGAGACCCAGTGGGGGAGCTACTGGTGCGTCGCCTTCGTATTCGACTGCGACAAGCCCGAGACGTGGATGAGCTACGCCCCCGACCTGCCTGTGCAGACGCGCGCTCCCGGGGCGCTCGATGCCGTCTGCCTCATGTACACTACGACGAAGTACATGAAGGAGTCGATGCTCCCGAGGACGGGGCTGTGGACGATCAACGAGGCGATCCTGGTCGCGGGTCAGGCTACGGCGGATAACCTGCCGCCGAGGATAGGTGTAATCACCTACGCATTCAGGAGCCCGAGCCTCGTCCAGCAGGAGCAGATATACAAGGTGCTTCTGAACAACGCGGAGGCGGTGGCGAAGATGACGGGCTGCAAGCTCGGCATCAAGTGGGTGGCGAAGACCCGTACCGGGCTCTTCAACAAGGCGCTCGCCGACCTCGCTTACGAGAATCTCGAGATCACCGGCGCGCCGAAGTTCACCGAGGTCGACAAGGAGAAGGCGCGCGAGATCGTGAAGAAGCTCGGTTACAAGGCGCCTCAGGAGCCGTACAACGAGAAGCTCACGCCCCCTGACGAGTGGGAGAAGATGTGGCGCAAGCCCATCCCCAACCACCAGACCCACCACGGTAGCGACGACTACGTCGAGTTCACATGGCACTGCCCCACGGTCTGGATACAAGTCTACGTTCCCAGCGTCAGCGTCCCCGGCGTCAGGCTGCCCGCTTGGACACGGTACTCCCTCTGCGGCATGAAGGGCGTAATCGACAAGAGCATCTACACTGCGGGGAAGGCGATCAGCGGAACGATGATGGATCTCATCACCGACCCTGACCGACTCAAGGCGTGCAAGGACGAGTGGAAGGAGAGGACCAGCAAGTACATGGAGAAGCCCCTCCTCCCGTCTGACATGGAGCCGCCCGTCGATCTGCCTTGGCCCGAGTACGTGACCACGCCCAGAGGAAGGGAGTGGCACATCCCACCCTTCAAGGTCTAGCCGGGCTGTTCTATTCTTTCGTACAATTGTTCTAAACTATGGGGTTAATAGTCCCACCGCCTCCTCTCTCCTCGGTAACAAAGATGGACAAGACACAGCAAGTCGTATCCGTAATGGCGGTATGCGCCTCCATCCTCCTCGCGGGGATGATAATCACATACAAGCCAGACATGGTTGCAGAGTTCACAGAGTTCAGGTTCCCCACAGGGGTTGGCAGCGGCTTTGGCACCGCGACATACACAAATGTCTCGGCAGAGTCGAATAGCACGCCCAAGACCATGAGTATCTCCGGCACCGGCACGATCTACGTCAAGACCGATCAGGCGACCGTGACTCTAGGCGTCTACACAGAGGGTAAGCTCGCTGGCGCCGCCATCGAGGAGAACGCGGCACTCATGACAGCCGTGATCGACGCCCTCAAGAACCTAGGCTTCACCGACGAGGACATGCAAACGACCGGCTACAGCGTATCCACCGCCTACAACTGGGAGATCCAGAGCGTAGTAGGGTACCAAGTCACCAACATGATCCAGATCAAGATCAAGGACCTCGCCAAGGTTGGCCCGGCGATCGATGCAGCCTCTGCGGCGGGCGCCAACAGGGTCGACTCGATCAGCTTCGGCATCTCCGACGAGACGGCTCAGGCGATGAAGCTACAGGCTTACACCGCTGCTATCGACGACGCCAAGTCGAAGAGCGAGGTCATCTGCGATGGCCTGGGCGTATCCATCACCAGCGTCCAGAGCATCACTGAGAGCTACTACTATCCGTACAGCGCCTACAGGAGCTACGACGCGGCGATATCTAGCGAGGGTAAAGCATCCACTCCGGTAGTATCCGGCAACCTCAGCGTCACGGTCACGCTGAACATCGTCTACCTCATCGAGTAAACTAGACTCGCTTTTTCCCATTCGTTCTTTTCTAGTAACTGTTTTTACCCCGAGGGTTCAGTTTGAGCTATGCCCAGCATAGCTTCGGTTACTCCTACGATCTGTTCGCTCTTCGGCGTCCAGCCACCTAGGGACTCTAGTGAGCTGCCAATCGACGCCGTCGTCGATAAAGCGGCGAAGGCGCTCAAGGGAGGAACGGTTGAGAAGGCATTGATATACGCCCCGGACGCCATAGGCGAGGTGCTCTACCGCGACTACAAGAAGCTGTTCTCAGGCGTCAAGAAGCTCGCCCCTCTAGAGGTGGAAGTGAAGTCCATCATACCCACATGGACGCCAGTATGCTTCAGCAGCATGTTCACCGGGGCCCAGCCAGTGGTGCACGGGATAAAGAAGTACGAGAAGCCCGTGCTCACCTGCGACACACTTTTCGAGACCCTCGCCCGGGCCAAGAAGAGGGTAGCTATAGTCGCGGTCAAGGGGAGCAGTATCGACCTCGTCTTCAGAAACAGGAAGATAGACTACTACACGGAGGAGTACGATCCGCAGGTAGAGGCGAGGGTCCTCGATATCCTGAAGACGAAGGACTACGACCTAATCCTCGCCTATCATCAGGAATACGACGACCTGATGCACAGTTCGACGCCGAGAGACCCCAGGGCACTTGAGGCGTTCAAGAGGCACCTGAAGAGCTTCGAGACGCTCACTTCGGCCTTCAACGAGAGATACGCCAATGTGAACAGGGTGGTCGCATTCACGCCTGACCATGGGACTCACATCGACCAGGCGACAGGCAAGGGCACACATGGCACTGACAGCCCCGATGACATGGAGGTTCGCCACTTCTGGGGCATCAACCGGGGCAACTAAACCTTTTACACCGCAAGAGACCGGGAGAATTGAGAATCATGTACAAGGTAGTTTTCACAGTAGTCGACGTGAAGCCGCCGAAGAGCATCGACGGCGACCCCCCACACGTCAAGGGCCCCTGCAAGATATACAAGGTCGGAGACAAGATCACGATAACTAGCAACCCCGGCAGGCTCGTCCTCGAGGAGACGGACAGCGTCTGCCTCGCCGCCTTCAGCGCAATACTCCCACTCACCTCGGCGATGGAGAGAAACGTCACCGAGCCGTGGGACTACATAGACAAGATAAAGTACTTCAGCTGCCCCGACTCGGAGCGCCCCGTCACCTTCAAGGTGGAGAGGGTACCCGTCAAGCAGGGCGAGATACCGCTGAGGAAGAGCTAGACGCCCTTCAGCTTGTTCAGGTACTCGCCGATTATCTCGGGCTGCCGGCGGACGCGTTCAAGGTTTTCCGAGATTATGGAGGCGTATGCTTCCCCGGCCTCGGGAAGCGCCTCGGATAACTTGTGATGATAGAGTTCTCCTTTCTCCTTCGCCCTCGGGCATGTGGGGCTGCAGGGGAAGAAGTAGCTGGCTAGGTAGACGTGCGGGTCGGGCGGGGCTGATAGTTCCTTGAGCTGGGAGGCGGCGCGCGCCTCTGCGTTGATGCCTTGCTCGCGGTCGGAGGCGTACCTGTCGACGCAGCAGTCGGGGTAGCCGAGAAGGCGCCCCATCTTGCGTATCCACGCGCCGTTGAACTCCTCGGGGTATGCGAACTGTAGCTGCCCCCGGGACGGGTCCGGCTTCTTAACAGCCTCGACTATGAGCTTTCCCCTCTCCTGCATGAGTTTCTGAAGCTCCTTCAGCGCGTCCTTCTCCCTGTAGACGTAGAACTCGTGCACCGTGGGGCGTACTTCGACCTGATCCACCTTTAGCCCCAGCTTCTTCGTCCAGTTGTTGAGGCTCTTGTACTCGGCTGAGCCCTCGACGAGTTCGTCGAATGCCTGCGCCATCCCCCTCCGGATCTCGCCGATCTCCTTGACCTTCGCCTTCTGATCCTGCATAAGCCTCAGCTTCTCAAGCCGCGGCCTGAAGCGGGCGTCTATAGCCTCGCCCATCGAGGAACCACTTGGCAACTCGGCGGGGATCGTCGTCTGGCTGCACTGGCGGAGCCCGAGGGCGACGAGCATGAGGTTCTCTACGGCGACCCTACTCGGTATCTTGGGCTCGTCGAGGAGTTCGCGGAGGTCTTGGGGGTTCAACGGTGAGTATTCGGCTGTTGTTGTTTATAACACCCGGGCTGAACCCAGCTACCGCTGGGGTGTATAAAAATAAAAAAATGGGGATCGCCGGTTTAGTACGGCACTAGCCCTAGTACCCTGAGGATGTACTGGCCGCGCTCCGCGAGCATGCTGAAACGGAAGAGCACCGTGTTGCCGAAGTAGGCGCCCAGCGCGAGCATGATGAAGTATCTGCCCGCTATGGTCACCGGCTTCACCGGCCCAGTGTGCTCGTAGGTCAGCAGGAAGTACGTCATCGAGCAGATGAGGCCGACCGCGACGAAGACGAAGCTGAACCAGTCGCCTGTCGGGGATCCTGGGAACCAGGCCCAGACGGCGGTGCCGGCCTTCGGCGCCGTGATCGTGCTTATTACTTGCGTGATGATGCTCGGCAGCGGGTTGCTGGCGATGCCTAGACCCAGTGATGAGCCTACCAGTATCGCGATTGGGTACCTGCTCACCCATCTCTGCTTCGGGATCAGCAGGAAGTACATGCAGAATCCCAGTATGATGGGTATTATGAGCAGGTAGTTACCGCCCACCAGAGGCGTCCACGCGGAGTTGCGCAGACTCGTCAGGTTGACGATTATGCCGATGGCTAGAGCCGTCGCGACGAAGATGTGCTCAGCGAACCTGTAGACTGGGTTCTCTTTGTACAGCGGGTAGCTGTAGATGGCCAGCATCAGGAATAGGGCGACCCAGATGCCTAGGATGACGAGTGGGTCGGACGGGTATGCTGCTACGTTTGCTATCATTTCTTTTGCCCCCTTGTCGCGAACATGCCGACGTTAGCCAGTATGATCGCGAGCACGAGTAGTACGTGGCTTACACTGATGGAGTCCATTGTGATGGTCGCGTTGCCCTTGAGCCCTACCAAGGCCTCGAGCTCCGCTGCCCCCCTAGAGCCAGCCACCAGGCCGAACTCGTCGCCGGAGAGGTAGTAGACCATGTCGCCGGACTTGTTCATGGCGATGCCCATCTCTGCGACGAGTGGAGGTTGGCCACTACCCACGTAGTTGACTGGGCCATTCTTCCACTGGCGGATGTAGTAGATCTGTGCGTCACCCGTATCGCTCGACATGACGAACTTGATCTTGCTGGCATCGTTGATGTCTTCCATCAGAGGTATGTCGTCTGTAGCGACACCTCTAACGTCCTTTGTGTAGACTCCGCGTATGTTGTCTCTCAGAAGGGCGACGTTCGTCTCCTGCCCTGGGCAGTAGCCGAAGTACACGTAGTCCTCTCCCTCCACCCAGTCGGTGAAGACGTTGGTTGCGAGGAGCGTCTTGATCCTCGCCCACGTGATGTCACAATCGTTGTAGCCTATGCTCCAGACGATGAGCTTGCCTCCCTGTTCGTGGACCTGATAGACGGAAGCCACCATCGCGGGCAGGCAGTCACCCCAGGCGCTTACGCCCGAGTTGATGCTGAGCAACACTACCTCGCCGGGCTGGATGGTCTTGAGGCCATCGTAGTAGGACCGAGTCGAGGGAGTGACCGTGATTGGTAGGCCGAGCGGGGTCATGTAAGGCACTGTCAAGCATATGAAGAGTATCCAGTAGAATACTCTCCTGTCCATCCGTGCCAGCTTGTCCCAGATAGTTTGTCCACTCATGTCAAGACGCCTCCGAGTAGAAGCCCTTCTCCTTGCCGATCAGGGCCCTGAATCCGTAGGCTAGCAGACCGAGTGCACCCACGACGGTGAAGGCTCTCATGCCGGGGATCTGCCCGACGTTGTTGAACCAGTTACCGATCAGTGGAAATCCGCTCCAGAGGACCTCGCCGATTGGGGCGTTGGCCAGCAGGACGAAGCAACCACCGATGAGCAGTATCGCCGCGTCGACATTCCTCGCCCTGAAGGCGCGGTAGGCGGCGGAGAAGACGAAGAAGCCAGTGATGGCGTAGAGAGTTGTACCCAGACTCGTGTAGACGTTTGCGAAGACCCACGTGTACGGGTAGAGCTCGACGCCTGTGAACAGCTTGTAGAGGCCGAGTAGCAGGAGGAAGGCGAAGAAGACCATGAAGATGATGCTGTAGATGGCCATGTCGGTCTTTCTGCTGATCTGTCTATAGTGTACCTGTATGAGGTTGATGGCACCGAGGCCGATGGCCATGAGCTGGATGATGAGTGCCCAAGTCTGCAGCTGGCCGGCGATGCCGCCTGAACCAGAGAGGCCGGGGATGTTCTTACCAAAGAAGTAATCCAGCATCATGACGAGGGCTACGACGCCGGTCACGATGAAGACCAATTCACGCTTGTATACTTGTGACATTTTCTTACAACCTCAAAAGTCCGATCAGCGAAGTGTTGCCGATTAGGGCAAGTAGGAAGCCAATGCCTAAGAGCGCGAGTACAAGGAACTTCAGGAGGTCCTCGCCCTTGAGGCTACCGAGGACGTCGGGGTTACCCGATATCTCGGCAGACGCGGCGTAGAGCTCCTCCATGATGAGCGTGTAGTCGCACGTGGCGACGAGGAAGGGCAGCTGGTGCGTGTTGGCGGTACCTCCGATCTGCATCGCCCCGATGATGTTGCCTGCCTCGGCTATGCAAACCGATTCATAGTAGAATCCTCCGAGGAGGATGCTAGAGGCGGGCTTCTCCCTCTGTATCCAGCCAAGTGAGGCTGTGAGGTAGGGGGACTGCTCGTTCTGGAAGTTGATCGCCGTCGTGGGGTCAAACTCTTCCGGTTTGCCCTCTGCCAGGTATGCGTTCCTCATCGTCTCCTCGACGAGCGGAAGCGAGTCAGCAATTGGTGTGAAGTAGGTGATCTTTACGCCACTCTTCGCGCATAGGCGGGTGGTGTAGCCGAGGATGCTTATCCCGGCTAGAGTCTGGGGTCCGTTAAGCTGGTTGTTCAGCGTTAACTGGCCGAGCCCCGTCGAGTAATAGACGGGCTTCCCCATCTCGGCCGCCCTCCCGATTGCCTCGGGTATGGCGGCGACAGCGGGGAAGGTACGGACCTTAATCTTCATTCCACCCTGAGCCAATTTCATATACGCGTAGAAGAGAGCGAAGGAGGCTATTAGCAATAGCAACGCTACGAACTTCGTATCTAGAACTATCCATACTCCCATTCGCTTTTTTCTCCATTCGTTTCAATTGACCGTAAAGGGCTGACACGTAACCCATTCGGGGCCATCCCCGTTGATCGATGAGTTGAATCTTAACTCACCGCCTCGGGAGAACGTGTTCCCTTTTTCCGGCTAGATAGAGTGGTGATATAGATCAATATTTAATACTTCCCTAGAAAAAGGCATAATTTCTATACAAAATGTCGAGTTATTAGGAATTTTCTTATTCGCTTGTGATCATATATAGTAATTACCTTTCAGAGTTCGCTTCACCTTAATCTACCCAGTGAACCATTCTTTTTGATGCATCAATTATTTGATCATGTTATCCCCAGCTTTTTTTAGCGTGGCTGGGGCGGCGTGGTTTTTTATGAAAGTGCAGATTATTGTTAATCGATAGTTATGGTCGCTGTTCCTTCTCCTAAGGAGTATCTGGGATATAGTGTCGGGGAGGATCGGAGGCTCGCCGATTGGCCGGAGATTGTTGGTTACTTCGGCAAGGTCGCGGCGGCGTCTGATCGTGTCAGGTTCGAGAAGCTGGGGAAGACCACCGAGGGGAACCCGTTTGTCCTCGCCATGGTGTCTTCTCCGGGGAACCTGCGCAGGCTTGAGGAGCTTCGCGGTATCCAGCTGAGGCTTTCGGACCCTGACGGAGTGAAGTCGGAAGAGGCCGAGGGGCTCGTGGCGCAGGGCAAGACGATCGTGCTGATAACCTGCAGCATCCACTCGACGGAGGTCGGAGGAAGCCAGATGAGCATGGAGTTGCTGCACAGACTCGCCACGGGCAGGGACGACGAGGTCGAGGAGATTCTAGAGAACACTATCCTCCTCCTCGTGCCGTCGTTAAACCCTGATGGAAACAGACTGGTCTGCGATTGGTACAGGAAGTACCTCGGCACGAAGTATGAGGGGACGAGCCCGCCGATGGTCTACCACAAGTACGCGGGCCACGACAACAACCGCGACTGGTTCATGTTCGCCCTTCAGGAGACTAAGCTGACCGTCGAGAAGGTGCATAACGTCTGGCACCCGCAGATCGTCTACGACATCCACCAGATGGGGCAGAAGGGACCCCGCTTCTACCTGCCGCCGTACATCGATCCTGTAGACCCGAATGTTGACCCCGTGCTAGTTAGCGGCACGAGCTTCATGGGGTTGACTATGGCGGACGCCCTGACGACGGCTGGGAAGTCGGGGGTCAACAACAATTGGGAGTTCGACATCTGGACCCCGGCCCGGGCGTACCAGCACTACCACGGTGGGATACGCATCCTCAGCGAGGCTGCTAGCGCCGACATCGCGAGCCCCGTCGACATCAAGGCCAAGGAGCTCGAGGGGGAGAGAGGTTTCAAGCCGCTTGAGGCTAGGTGGAACCACGTCATGCCTTGGGGCGGCGGCAGGTGGAGCCTCAGGGACATCGTCGACTACGAGTTCATAGCCGCCATGGCGCTGCTCCAGAACGCGGCGAAGCACAGGGAGCGCTGGTTAAGGGGTAGTCTAGAGATCGGTAAGAGGGCACTCAACCCCAACGGCGGCCCATACGCCTTCGTCGTGCCGAAGATACAGCCCGATAACGGCGCGGCGTATGAGTTACTCGACGTGATGAGGATGGGGGACGTACGCCTCTTCGAGGCGAAGCACAAGTTCACGGCTGACGGTGTAGAATACCCCGAAGGGAGCGTCGTTATCCCCGTCGCCCAGCCCTACGGCAGGTTCGCCAAGACCATGCTGGAGAAGCAGGTCTACCCAGACCTCAGAAAGAACCCCGGTGACCCACCGGAGGTCCCCTACGACGTGACGGCGCAGACGCTCGGCCTCCAGATGGGAGTCGATGTTGTTCAGGTGAAGGATAAGTTCGAGTGCAAGCTCAAGCCGCTTAAGCTGAAGAGGGGCACCGGAGTCGTGCATGGCTCGGGTAAGCCGCTGTACATGTTCCCCTCGGAGCACCTCGCCTCGACGAAGGCGGCGAACATGTTCCTGAGGGCGGGTTTCAGGCTCTTCAGGGCGGAGGGCTGGGAGGAGGCGGGCGATGTGGAGCTGAAGCCCGGCGCCTTCATCGTCGAGTCGGGCAAGGAGGTTGAGAAGGTGATGAAGGCGGCGGCGGGTCTCGGCGTCGACTTCTACGGCGTCGAGGAGCTGCCGGACATCGCCTTCGAGGTCCTAAAACCCCGCGTGGGCGTCTACAAGGCTTGGGTCCCGAACGCCGACGAGGGCTGGCTCAGGATGGTTCTCGAAGAGTACGGTTTCGAGTTCCAGTCGCTGTCCCCGCAGGACGTCAGGCAAGGCGACCTCGCCGAGAAGATAGATGTCCTGATACTGCCCGATCTTGCCAGGGACCAAATAGTCGAAGGCGCGAAGGCGATCAAGAGCCTCGACGCGACGAGATACGAGGATATGTACCAGATGGGTCTCGGCATCGATGGAACTAGGGCGGTGCTCGCGTTCCTCGGCGATGGCGGTAGCGTCATAGCCCTCAACAAGGCGTCCGTCTACGCCATAAAGGACCTCGTGGTCGCCGCCGAGAACCCCCTCGAGGGGCTGAAGGAGCAGGAGTTCTACATCCCCGGCAGCATACTCAGGGTGACCTTGGACGAGACGCACCCGGTCGCCTACGGGTACCCGCGTGAGTCCGCGATGTACTTCATCTCGGGTCCAGCCTTCAGGGTGAAGGAGGGGTACGAGGTGGCGAAGTACCCAGAGGCGAATCCGCTGCTGAGCGGCTGGATTCTCGGAGAGAAACAGCTAAGGGGGCTCTCCGCCGTGGCAGACCTGCCCGCCGGCAGGGGGAGGGTGATCCTGTTCGGCTTCCCGCCACACTTCAGGAACCAGTCGCGGGGTACCTTCAAGATGCTCTTCAACGCCATCTATTACTGCGCGAGCGGGGTCTAGCCTACGTCTTCATCTCCCTAACGGTGAAGGCGTCCTGCAGTTTATTCCCGACGCCATGATAGGTGCCGGCGCCCGCTGTGAATAGTATGGGCTTCACCTTCTCGATGTCTATCATCCCCTTCGCGTTGAGGACGTCTGCATCCGCCTTGACGCCCATTATTTCGCCGACGAACTGGGTGTGAAGACCAAGCTCAACGACCTCCTTGACGCGACACTCGATGACGACTGGGAACTCCTCGACGTATGGGGCGTCGACAGTCGACCCCTTGACGGATGTCAACTTCGCGATCTCGAACTTGTCTACATCTCGGCCGGAGGCGATCCCCAACCAGTCTGCCTCCCTGACGTGTTTCTCGGAGGGTATGCTGACGGTGTAAGCCTTCCGCGTCATGATGTTCCCGTGGCTGTACGTCGCCTTGCGAAGGCTCACGTAGATGCAGGGCGGGCGCGAGTTGCATATCCCGCCCCAAGCGGCCGTCATGAGGTTTGGCTTACCCGCGGCGTCGTATGTGCCCACGACCCAGACTGGGGAGGGCAGAGCGTACGTTCCGATCCCTATCGACTTCTTCATGCCTCCAACTTCGGTAAGGTAGGATACCTGCTTTGCCGAAGCAGTTGGGAAGAAAGATATAAAAAAATGGGATCGGGGGGTTTTACTCCTCGATTATCTCGACGTTCGCCCTCGGCACCATCGCGATCTTGCCGTCGTTCAGCTTGACGGTCAGGACGCGGACGAGGCTCTCGGACTCCATGGGCTGTAGCTCGACCGGGAGGGTGTCGACGACGCCTATCGCGCCGAAGTAGGGCTGGCGGATGATCCTGACGGGCGTCCCGGGGACCATGCCCTTGGCGAATGCGTCACCCGCCTCATCCAGCTTCTCCTCGTGCGGGATGATGATCTCTGGCCTGAGGACGCCCGCCCTGATCTGGGTGGCGCCGTTTACGCAGGCGAGGTAGCCGTCGAAGCTCTTTAGGAGCTTGAAGGTGGTGGCGCTCATGTTCATCTTGCCGAAGCCTTCGGTGATGATGAGGGTGAAGCCGACCTCCTCTTGCCCCGTGATGGCGACTCCTATCTCCTGTCCCGTGAAGGTGGTTAGGTCTTGGTGGCGGACGCCTCCGACTACGAGGGCCGATGCGCCGACCTCGGCCGCCTTCCTCATCGCCTCGAGGGTGATGAGTGAGCCGCCGATGAGGACCTTGCCCTTGCAGTCGGGTGTGATCTTCTCGGGCGTCACCATCTCCTCGTTGTTGGCCGTGATGGTTTTTATCTCGCCGTGTACCTCGCCGCCGATGCCGAAGATGCCCTGGATGAATGCGCCGTGAGTCTGCACGACGACGCCCTCACGGGGGACTACGTTGACGATCGTGCCGGGCAGATAGGCGTCCACCTCGATGGGTATGGGGGAGCCCCTGACGATGACCTGACCGGTGACCTCAGAGGCCGACTCGATTGTTCCGTCCCTCGGGCTGGGGACATCCTTCTTGATGAGCCCGAACAAGGCACTGTAAAAGGCGATGCTTTCGCCCTGCTTCACCTTGTCGCCGACCTTCTTCAGCATGAACCTGTTCATGTCCTCGGCCTCTACGCCGAGGACCATGGCGACCTTGACTATCTCGGGCTCGCCGCTGATCTCAGTCCTCGCGACCTTGGTGTCGTAGTTGACCTTGGCTCCGACCTTGTGCAGGACCTCTCCGGGTATGGGGAGTCTGCGGAGCTTCTCGACCGTGATGGCGCGCTTGACCTTGAGGCCCGGCGTGTAGGCGTGTGCCTCTCCGCTCTCCTTGTCGTCCTTCTTCTTCTCGGTCTTCGGGGCTTCGTGCTTTTTTGCGGTCATTTTACTTCACCAGCTCCTTGAGGGGGTCCTCGGGGTACAGTTTGAGTGTGGAGAACCACTTGTATAGCAGGTCTCTCCTCGCGGCGTCTTCCTCGGGGAAGTAGAGTGGGCGGCCACGTGCGTCGAGCAGTATGCCCGCGATGCCGCCTATGACGGTGGCCTCCTTGGCCTTGCCCGGACCCATGCCGAGGTCGAAGGTCTTGGCGGGGGTTATGACCGCCTTCGCCTCCTTGCCCTCATCCAGCGGGACGAGCTTTATGTCGCCGAACTTCATGTCCTCCTTCACCGTGGAGCCGTCGGGCAACGTGAGTTCGACGACCATGCACGGGTCGCCGAGCTTCGCGGTGCCTGCCGCGGCTACGCTGGTGCCGATCCTCAGTAGGCAGTCCTTGTCGAAGACGCTCCACGCGGCGTCGCGGGCGACCGTGCTCGTGACGCCCAAGTGGGGCATCATGAAGACGGAGTCTTGGAACATCCTCGTGACTCCCTCTGGGAGCCACGCGTCGCTGAGGATGTACATCGGCTGTATGCGGCGCGGGGCGTGGCTCAGTAGCCCGCCGGTGCCGGCGATGACGTCGATGTTCATCATCTGGACGTAGCTGTCCTCGATGGCCTGCTCGAACATGTCGCTGATGGTACGCTGCGTCTGCACACCCTTGAGGCGCGTTGCGATGGTGCGGTGGTGCTGCAGACCGAGGCGGAGCGCCTCGCGTGCGACGGCGTGCTCTACCATGAGGTCTTCGAGCGTCTGGGGGATGGTGGTCGGCCTGATCATCTTGTTCATCAGGCGGCTGGCGACCTCTTCCTCCTCGATCTTGAAGGGTATCCACCTCATGATGTTGGGGATGCCCGCCTCTTTCATGACGTTGGTCACGCTGTAGCTCATGCCCAGGTTGGCGGAGACGCTTCGGACGAAGCGTCCCTCGACGACGCTGTAGACGTTTGTCGTCGCCCCGCCGAGGCCGACGCCTAGGACGTTCATCTTGAACGTGTCTGCGATGAGTTGCATCGCCATGCCCTCGCCTGCGGGGGTGGGCATGATCGGGATGTCGGTCCACTTCATGAGATTGTTGTATCCGGGGGCGTGGCTCATGACGTGCTCCATGAAGAGCTCGTGCACTGCGCGGCGCGCGGGCTCCGTGTTCTCGACCTCTAGCGTCGGCCTGATGTTGTCGACCACGTCGAGGGCGAAGAAGCCCTTGAACAGGTTTTCGATCTCCTTGCGGATCGACTTGTTGCCGGCGTAGACGATTGGGAGGTTGTAGCTGGCGCCGAGGCGCGCCTTGGGCTCTGCCGCCTTGATGAGCTCGGCGATCTCCATGACGTGCTGGCCCGCGCCTCCGTCTGTTCCCCCTGCGAGGAGGATCATGTCGGGGCGTAGGTTCCTGATGCGCTGTATCTTCACGTATGGTTGCCTGCCGTCGTCGCGGGCGATTACATCCATAACTATGGCTCCTGCGCCGAGCGCTGCCCTGTTGGCGGACTCGGCGGTCATGTTCTTGATCAGGCCGGCGACCATCATCTGCAGGCCGCCACCTGCGCTACTCGTTGTACAGTATAGGTCTACTCCCTGCTTCCCGTCGTATGGGATTATGAGTCCGCTTCCGTCGGGGCTCAGGAGCTTGTGTCCTGTCAGTTCCTCGACCTCGCGGACCGCGTTCTGTACGCCGAGGGTCACGTCCTCGTAGGGGGCTTCGACCGTGGTTGGTGCCTCGCCGGCTACGTAGAAGCGCCAGACGCCATCCTTCTTGTGGAAGAATCTTGCCTTCGTCGTCGTGCTTCCTACGTCCGTCGCGAGAATGTATTGCATTACCTCGATGGTTTTCTTGAGGGCAGGCATCGCGAATCTGAATTCTTTAAAGACCTCCCCCATTAAAGGTTTCTGAAAGGAGGGGAATTCTGTTTATAATCAGGGTTAAAATGGGAGGTATTTTCGCCATCCCTTTTTCTCGTTTTGAGGTTGCGCTCCACCCTCGGCCACCGCCTTCTCCTGCTCTGCCTTCTTGCGAGCCTCCTTCTCCGCCCGCCTCTTATCCTCGTCCTCCTGCGAGAGCTCCTCGAGCCTCTTCAGGAGCCGCTCGATGTTCTCTCTCTTCTCGAAGACTAGGAAGAACTTCTCGCTCGTGACTCCCCACTTGTCGCTTATGATTGGCACGAAGGGTGTGATGAAGAAGCGACCCATCTCGCCACCGACCCAGACGAGAGGCTTGCTACTCTCGAGCAGCAGTATCGCGGCGGTCTCCATCTCTTGCTCGTGTATCTTCTGGGCGACCTTCTCTATGTACTCGGTTTCGAGTTCGGGGGTTATTTCAACGTCGTAGTACAAGCCCTGCGCCACGTGTTAAACTGCTAGGAGGTGATTTAAGGTTAAGGCTCAACGTTCGGGGGGGACATGGCGGCCTTTTTCTTCATATTGAGCTGCATCCTCAGGGCATAGNNATAGCAGATGAGTATCCACGCAAGTATACCCAGTTCGAGACCCTGCAGCGTCGGCACCATGAAGAAGCCGAGGATGATGGCTAGAACCGCCATCTTGGCTCCAGTTACTAGGTGGTTCTTCGTGGTCCTCATGCAGACGAGGTACGCGGAGACCCCGGCCGCGACGAACCATAGGGGGATCATGAGGTATTGGAAGAGGATCTCCCACGCGGCGAGGTAGATGGCGACCATAGATAGTCCGTTTGTCAAGATGGCGCCAGCGATGTAGTCGAACAGCTTCGGCGACCTCTCGGGGAGGGTCAAGGCGGGGTCAGAACCAGATACGGTGTAGGGGATAAGAACTTGACGCCTACGCTCCGCGGGGGGTTAAATATTGGGGGAGCGACCTAGATGGTGAAGCGTCTTGAAAAGTGAGCGCGACTTCAGGAACTACCTCGCCGGCGCGGCACTCGCCTTCGGCATAGTGCTCCTCTCATCACAGATACTCCAACTCGTCTTCGGCGGAAACAGCGTCGAGGCGGGGAGCGAATTATACACCCTCATAGTGAACATCTACCTCGCCGCACACCTAGTGGGAGGCTTCGCGGGGGGATTCCTCGTCGCGAGGGTGAAGGGCAAGGACTTCATACAGGTCGGCACCGTCACGGGGATAATGGCGTACATCTTCGAGACCATCTACAACGTCGTCTTCGAGTCGGCGATGACCGACATCTACGCCGCGGTCAGCCTGCTCATCGGCGGCATCGTGGGCGCCATGTTCTTCAGGGCGAGATCTGAGAAGGAGAGGATCGCCTCGAAGAAGCCCGAGGAGCCCAAGCCCGCGCCAGAGGAGCCTAAAAAAGAGTAAAACTCGACTTGTCCCATTTGGGACAATTGTTGTCGCGTTTAATGCTAATATGTCATAAGGTATAAATGGCTGCCCTATACTCATTCGGCATCGAAAAGGGGAAACCGTATGACAAAGAAGATCGTGCTTGCATATAGTGGCGGCCTAGACACCTCAGTCATGGTCAAGTGGCTTCAGGAGCAATACAAGAGCGACGTCGTCACCCTCACGATCGACGTGGGACAGGGCGACAACTTGAAGAAGATCGAGGAGAAGGCGAAGACCCTCGGCGCCGTGAACACATACACTATGGACTGTAAGAAGGAGTTCGCGCAGGAGTACGTTGCTCCCGCCATCAAGGCGAACGCCCTCTACATGGACAGTTACCCGATCAGCAGCAGCCTAAGCAGGCCCCTCATCGCCAAGAAGATGGTCGAGGTCGCCGAGATGGAGGACGCCTACGCCGTCGCCCACGGCTGCACAGGCAAGGGCAACGACCAGATCAGGTTCGACATCACAATCAAGGCCCTGAGCCCCAAAACGAAGATCATCGCGCCTGTCCGAGAGTGGAAGTTCGACCGCCACGGCGAGATTGTCTACGCCAAGGAGCACAACATCCCCGTCCCGGTAACAATTGAATCCCCCTACAGCGTCGACCAGAACATCTGGGGCCGGAGCATCGAAGGTGGCGTACTCGAGTACCCCGACAAGATGGTGCCGAAGGAGGTCTGGGAGTGGACTAAGGAGATCAAGGACACCCCAGACGAGGCCGAGTTCGTGACGATCGGCTTCGAGAAGGGCGTACCCGTCAGTCTCGACGCCATCGAGATGGACCTCGTAAGCATCGCTCAGAAGCTGAACGAGAAGGGGGGCGTACACGGCATCGGGCGCATCGAGCATATGGAGGATCGCACCGTCGGTCTCAAGAGCAGGGAGACATACGAGTGCCCCGCCGCTGAGATAATACTCACCGCCCACAAGGACCTAGAAAAAATGGTCCTTACCATCCACCAGATGCTGATGAAGAGGGAGATCGACCACAAGTGGACCGTCCTCGCCTACCAGGGTCTCTGGGTCGACCCGCTCAAGCAGGACCTCGAGGCGTTCATCAACAGCTCGCAAGAGAAGGTTACGGGCTGGGTGACGATGAAGCTCCACAAGGGCTCGGCGAAGCCGGTGAAGCGGAACAGCGAGTTCAGCCTCTACGACTACAACTTGACTAGCTTCGACATCAACACGAAGTACGATCAGGGCGACGCCCTCGGTTTCATCGCCCTTTGGGGCCTGCCGAGCGTGACGGCGTGGAACCTCAAGCACACGATGGACAACACGGAGCTTGAGAAGCAGGAGCAGAAGGTAATCGCCCCGGCGAAGTCGAAGAAGACGGAGTCGAACCTCTAGAACCCGTTTCTTGCCGGTGAAAGCCGGCGCTCCATCATCTTCTCTCGGATTCTACCCATTTTTTGAGTCTAAGCCTTAAAAGATTGAACGCGGGGGTGGTGCTGTGGTCTACCCTCTGCGTACGTGGACTCTCGCCTTAGTGGCGGTCTTCGCCGCCCTCTACGCGGCTGGGAGCCTGCTGCCCGGCTTCCCTATGATAGGTGCACCGGACGCCAAGATCGATGTCATGCGTGCAATGGAGATGAGTTACGGGCTTATTCTCGGGCCGGGCTTCGGGCCGGCTGCGGCCTTCCTCGGCGCTATCATAGGCAAGGGGGTCGCCGGCGGTGGTTCGGGTCTGCTATTCACGCCGCTGGCACCCGTGACGGCGTTCGCGGCATCCTGCCTCGGCAGGAAGCGGGTCCTTGGGGCACCGGGCTGGGTTCTGGGCATTTTGCCTCTATCGATATTCCTATTGGGATGGTTCGTTACTGAGACTGGGAAGACTGCAGCGATCGCCGTCGTGCCTCATTTTGTCGTCCTCGGTGTCGCCTTCATCCTCCGAGGCAGAACCGCCGAGTGGGTGAACTCGGAGGAGAGGGGAAAACTCGTCGCCGGTGTCCTTGCCGTGAGCGTCGTGGGGACGATGACGGGGCATCTTCTCGGAGGCCTGCTCTTCATCGCCTTCTTCGACCCCGGTCCGCTCCTCTTCATTAGTATCCTGCCCGTGGTTATCCTGGAGAGGTCCGTGCTCGTCGCGATCTCTACCCTTGTCGGAATGCCCCTCATCGCGGCTGTGCGCCGCTTCTACCCCTCGCTAAAGAACTTGTAGACTCACTCTCACCTACGACTCTGGTCGTCAGGGCTCGGGGGGATACCAGATTTCACGTGCCTCGCCCACGAGGAATACCGAGCCGGCTACGAGGACGGCGTCTGAGGATCCTGCGATTTCGAGCGCCCTCCTTACGGCTGAGGCGACGTCCGGCTGGACCTCCGCGGTCTTCCCCATCTTCGTGGCCTCCGCCGCTATGAGGTGGGGGTCGGCGGCCCGAATTATGACCCTATGTTTCGTCGCTATCACATGGTCCGCGGCTCCGGCGATCTCCCCGACCATGGCCGGTATATCCTTGTCGCCGCTGATCGCGATGACGGTGATCAGTCGCCTTCGGGGGATGTTTTTGAGGGAGCGGCTTAGGGCTCTGGCCGCTTCGGCGTCCTTGGCGCCATCGAGGAGTACGAGGGGGTCTCTCTGAACGATCTCGAGCCTCCCCGGCCAGTTCGTATCCCTAATGCCCTCGACTATTGCGCTCTGTGATATTTTGAATCCACGTTTGATCAGTGCCTCTGCGACGGCAACCGCCGTGGCCCCGTTCGTCGCCTGATGTTCTCCAAGGAGTCTTGTCGCGAGTTGGTGCGTCGTGAGTGCGCCCTTTACATGGAAGGTCTGCCCGTCGACGCCGCTGTTCACGGCGGAGTATGTCACGTCGATTCCTACGCGGGTGATTGTGGCGCCCTCCTCGCGGCTCCTCTCACGGAGCAGGTCGTAGACCTCGTCGTTCGTCGTCGCCGTGATTACCGAGCAGCCCGGTTTTATGATGCCCGACTTCTCGCGGGTTATCTTGAGGATTGTGTCGCCGAGCCAAGCTGTGTGTTCGAGGCTCACATTTGTGATGACGGCGACCTCGGGCCTGATGACGTTTGTCGCGTCGAGGCGGCCGCCCATGCCGACTTCGACGACGGCGAAGTCGACGCGCCTATCGGCAAAGTATTGGAAGGCCGCGGCGGCGAGTGTCTCGAACTGCGTTGGGTGGCGGAGGCCCGGCTTGGCTGCTATCGCCTCGCACTCGCTCCTCATGCGGGTCATCAGGGCGGAGGCGTCCGCCTGCATTATCTTCTCGCCGTCGACTACGATGCTCTCCCTCCATGTGCTTAGGTGGGGGCTGGTGAAGAGGCCGACGCTGTAGCCGGCGGCTCCTAGTATGCCGGCGATGTAGGCGGATGTGCTGCCCTTACCGTTCGTCCCGGTCACATGGATGGACCTGAACCGTCGCTCGGGTGAGTCTATGTGTTTTAGGAGGGCGGATATGGCTTCGAGGCCGGGTTTTGAGCCGAGGCTGCTCAAACCGAGGTACCACGCTGAAGCCTTGCTGTAATCCATTGACGAGAATAGTACCAGTGTGTATATTTGGGATTGTCTAACAAAAGGGGGTTACGCTAACTCGCGCCTTATAGCTGCTAGGTACATGTCGGTTATTTTCTCGATCATGAACTCGCCCGCCTCCTTTGTGGAGGGGCGTGGGTCGCCCATGACGCCGGTGGGGCTGACCGCCTTGAAGCCCTTGCGCTGGTACTTCGTCGTGAAGGGGCCTATGTAACCTGGTTTGGCGTCCTTCATCCTGACGAGGTCTGGGCGGTAGGCGAGTAGGATGCTGGTCTCGCCGGCGCAGGCGTGGCCTCCAACAGCCTCGCGGGGTATGCCCTTCTCGACGGCGGCCTCCTGCATCTTTCCGATCAAGCCCATGAGGTCCCCCATCGCTATCAGGTTCGCCTTGAGCTTCGGCGCGATATCTTGCGTCACAGTGGCGACGGGTGCGAAGTTCCCCCCATGACTGGGGAGGAGTATAATATTTTCGAATCCGTGGTGGTCGAGGCTGAAGCAGACGTCCCTTATCATCGCCATGAGGGTTGCTGGGCTCACGTCTAGGCTGCCGGGGAATGCCAGATGGTGGACGCTGCAGCCTGGGCGGAGGACGGGGGCGACTAGGGTCTTCCCCATCTTCTCTGCCAGCTTCTTAGCCAGTGCCTCACCGAGAAGCGAGTCAGTGGCGAGCGGCAGGTGGTGTCCGTGCTGCTCTATCGAGCCGACGGGGACAAGGACGGTCTTATACCCGTCCTTCATCGCCTTCTCGACGAGTGGCCAGGTTAGCTCCTCAAGCATGATCGTGCTTGTCATGGCATGGTCCCTTTCCGCCGCATCCGCAGTCGTCGCCGTTCTTTTCGTGGCAATCTGGGTCGTCGCAGTCACAGTCATCGCCGTGTTCACCCTCGCACTCGGGGTCACCGCAGTCGCATTGGTCCCTGAAGGCTGGAGGCGTCGGCATCTTCTTCCACGTGTTTATGAAGTCGACGAGGAACTGGGTCGCCTCCTTCGCCATGGCGTCGCCCTCCTCCAATGTCGCTGCACGGGGGTCGTTGATGCTGTACTGCCCCGTCTTAGTGATATCGCGTGTGTCGGGGCCGACGCTCGCGTTGAATATTTGGCTGACGATCTCGTAGTCTGGGCGCTCGGGGTTCATGAGCTCTAGCAGGTAGTCGGGAACGATTGTGGGGTTCTCCCAGCCCTCCAGACGCCACATCTCGACCAGCTCGGGGAAGTAGTGGAGCGCGTAGCTCGTCTCGCGTGCGCAGCTGTGGACCTCCCAGTATCTCTGCATCCTGTACCTGATCTTCTTGGATAGCTCGGTGTTGTTCGGGCCGTGGGGTGCCGCCACCATGACGCGGTACTCGCGCTTGGCGATCTGGGCGGCGAGGTTCATTATGTTCTCGTTGCCGCCGTGGTAGTTGATGAGGACGAAGCGCTTCACGCCGTGGTAGGACAGGCTCCTCATCGTGTCGAGGAGTATGTTCAACAGTGTCTCGTGGCTGTAGGTGACGGTGCCTGCGAACTCCATGTGGTGTGGCGAGTAGCCGGCCCACGTTGGGTGGAGGCAGACGCTGTTCGTCTTCTCGGCGACGTCGTGTATGAACTTGGCGACGCCTATGCTGTCGCACCCCAGTGGGAGGTGGACGGCGTGCTGCTCTATGGCACCGATGCCTATGATGACCGTGGGTGCCGGGTCGTTGGCGAGCCAGTCCTCGAAGGCGGGTCTCGTCAGCTCCCAGAGCCAGAATCTTGACAATACACCGTTATCGCTCATGATGATCGCAGAATGAGCGGCATCATGAGCCTTAACTGTTGCTGGGGCTGCCCCCCAAAATGATAAATAGTATTTACAGTAATTTTCACTACATGGTCGAGATTTATCTGGACCCTAATATAATCGTCATAGCGACTATCATTATCGTTGGCGTGATAGCTTTCTTCGACTTCCTTCCCTACAAAAGGAGGGTGGTTCTGGTTGAAGAGGACCCCGTTGAAGTGATCGGCCTCTCATCAACCTAGAAGAATACGAGTTTTAGAAGGAAGAGTATGTAGACGAGGGGCGTGATCCGCTCCATTATGAGCAGGAACTTGTCGCGGTTCGGCATCCTGTAAAAGTAGTAGGCGAGACCGAGGAAGAAGACGCCTGTGAGAGCCGTCAGGATAATGTTTCCGAGAAGGGCGACGATGTAGGAGAGGACGGCCATGTGCAGGGCGATCAGCCCGTAGAAGAGGGTGTTGGCCCTCTCGAAGCCTATGCGGACCGCCGTCGTGTCGACGCGTGTCGCCGTGTCCTCCCCGATGTCGTCGATCTGGTTCCTGAGTTCGAGTATGAGGGAGAGGTTATAGACGCTCAGCAATAGGGGCACGGTGAAGGCGTTGAAACCCCCTGTCACGGTCACCCCGTAGAGCACTATCAGCGAGCCGAAGAAGAGGCCGTGTGATGCCATGTCGAGGATGGGCACGGACTTGAGCCTGAGTGGAGGCGTCGAATAGGCGCCGCTCAGCAGCAACATCACCGCGTAGATAGTGAAGGCGGGGGGGCCGAAGAACGACCAAGTGAAGGCGAGACCACTCACGCCGAGCAGACCGGAGAAGAATATGCCCTGACCCACGCTGATTCTCCCCGAGGCGATTGGGTTCAGCGAGAGCTTCGCACCCAGCTTGTCCCCCTCGTGATCGAAGCAGTTGTTCACCGAAAAGGAGAAGGCGAGGTACAGCACGACCGATGCTAAGTAGAATGCGAAGTTGACGTACCCGGGGGTACTCCGTGGGATCGTGTCGATCCCTTGTACGTAGCCGAGGATGGCCATGCCGATGTAACCGCCCCAGTCCCGTATCCTCGTGTTGTCGAGGTATGGGCGCATGTTTGCCAACAGGCCCAGATTTGGCAATTGCATGGGGTGGCACCGGGAGGGTTATGCATCAGAACGGTGCGAGGCTGATAGACCTTGTGGTGACGCCCGTGTCGCATATACACCGTTTTCCCGGCGGGTCGCCGCGACCGTTACACTTATCGGCATACGGCGCAACCCATCTTGATGGTTAATGATCCCGGGCACCCTTGGTAAGGTCCTGGACAAGCCGAGTAAAGATAACCTCGAAGAACTCGGCAACCAGCATGTGATAGATCAGCTCGACGGATTCGTCAAGCTGTGCAAGCCGGCGAAGGTCATAGTCTTCGGTGAGTCCCCCGAGGACATCGCCTTCACCCGCGAACTCGCGTTGAAGAAGGGAGAGGAGACGCCGCTAAAGATGGAGGGGCACACAATCCACTTCGACGGCTACTACGACCTAGCACGCGACACCGGGAGCACGAAGGTACTCACACCGCCGGGGATGACGCTTAGCAAGAAGATCAACACAATCGGCAGGGAGGAGGGGTTGAAGGAGATTCTCGGCCTGATGGACGGCTGCATGAAGAGCAAGGAGATGCTCGTCAAGTTCTACAGTCTAGGTCCGACGAGCAGCCGCTTCAGCCTGTGCGCCATGCAGGTCACCGACTCCAGCTACGTTGCCCACAGTGAGGACCTCCTCTACAGGCAGGGCTTTGAGCAGTTCAAGCGCCTCAAGGGGGGCAAGGATTTCTTTACATTCCTCCACTCAGCGGGTGAGCTGGACG
>DUKA01000209.1 GCA_013329615.1 Candidatus Bathyarchaeota archaeon | reverse complement strand
CTTCCGTCTCGACTACGACGCCCTCGAGACTCTCGCCGCCGAGGAGCCTCACAAGAGTCTTCCCCAGCAGCTCACGCGCCACGACATCCGGACTCCTCTCATAGAACCGCCTGGGAAGAACCCTGCCCTGAGACACGGATAAACCGGCGCAGCGGCGATATTTTAGTTACCCCTTATAGACTCGTGCGAGGCGTATCTGATCATACACCCGGCGGCGAAGAGTATGGACTCAACAGAGTGGCTCGGCGTCCTCCGTGAGGCGGCGGAGAACATCTACGCGGCGGTATCCGAGGCACGCCCTAGGGGTGCAGGTCTCGAGACGCGTGACTTCAAACATCTGCTCGACGAGGCCGCACAGCGGGCGCTCGTCGAGACCCTTCAGAGACGGGGCGTATCCACTCAGCTCATCAGTGAGGAGGGCAACGTCGTCATCTGCGGAGGCGGCCCCGTTGTCATCGCCGACCCAGTCGACGGCACAACCAACCTCTCCCGGGGACTGCACCCCGCCGTTGCATGTCTGTCCGCGTCTGAGAACTGCAATCAATCCGGCACAGTCGCCGCCGTCGTCAAGGACCTGTACACCGGCGAGACCTACGCCGCAGAGTGGGGCAGAGGCGCCACACTCGACGGGCACCCAATCAAGGTCGCCGCGCCCCGACAGCCACGCGCAGCACTCATCACCATCGATATCAGCAAGACGCCAAAACTCGACAGGATGACCCCCCTCCTAAACACGTGCCGATACATCCGTATGCTCGGCAGCTCCGCAACCGAGCTAAGCCTCGTCGCGTCCGGTAACCTCGACGCCCACATAGATATCCGAGGCACTCTACGCGCCACGGACGTCGCCGCAGCCCTCACGATCCTCTCCGAGGCGGGTGGAACATACGCCGTGAACGGCGTGATCGGCGGCGACTTCCCCCTGACAAAGGAGACCGTCATGGAGCTGATCGCCGCATCAAACACATCCCTTCTGGGGGAGCTTCTAAGCCTCACGAAGCCCCCCACCGGCGCCCCAGTTTAAAGCGCCCGAACCCCCAGATGCGACTACTTACCATCGTTAGGCGCAGCTTTGTTAACAAACGCGTGCCGGTCAACATTTAGGCTGAAATCCAAATTAACACATTTAAGATAAAACTGGATCGGAAAATAACAGATAATTGAAGCAAGCTAGTTAAAAAACGGCGTTTTTCGCGAAAACACCCATAGGAACCATTTTTAAGCCTCCCACCCAGCTATCACCCGATAGAGGTCCGCTCAATGAGCAAGTCGAAGGCTAAGCGAAAAGGACCTCCACAATACGGTCCCCCCTAGGCAATCTGAAGACCGAGCAGGCTGATTCCCACGTGCCCACCCAGGAAAAAATGGCTGACAAGGCCGAGAAGCTGCAGAGGAGACACGAAGAGACAGCCCTGATGCTGGACAAAAACCAGGAAGAATACAACGTAAACGACGCGGTCTTCGACCGTCCAACACTCGAAGGCGTCCTTAGGCTCATCCAGAAGAAGAAGATAGACAAGATCAAGGGCGTCCTCAAGGCGGGCAAAGAGGCACACGTCTTCTGGGGCACGGCCCCCGGCGGCAGGGAGATTGCTGTCAAGATCTATTATACGACGACCGCCGAGTTCCGGAAGGGCATGATGAGGTACATCGAGGGCGATCCCCGCTTCAAGCATATCAGGAGCGACACCAAGAGCCTCGTCTACGCGTGGACGCAGAAGGAGTTCAGCAACCTCCAACTCGCCGCGCAGGGAGGCGTAAACGCGCCGCGTCCCATTGACTTCCTCAAGAACATCCTCGTCATGACCTTCATAGGCATCGACGGCGTCCCGGCACCCCTGCTCAGGGAGCTGCCCCTCGAGGACCCCGCAGGGTTCTACGACATGCTCACCGACGAGATGCGCGCCTTATACCAGAAGGCGGGTCTCGTCCACGGCGACCTGAGCGAGTACAACATAATGGTCTGGGAGAACAAGCCCGTCATCTTCGATGTGAGCCAGGCCATGTTCATCAACCATCCCCTAGCCCCCAGCCTCCTACAACACGACGTGGAGACCGTAAACGCATACTTCGCGAGGCTGGGCGTCCAGGTATACGACAACAAGGAGTTAACGGAGTGGGTGAAGACTGGAGAAGCGTAACTACATCAGAATACCCCACGACAGGGTAGGCGTCCTCATCGGCCCAGACGGCAAGGTGAAGAGTCGGATAGAGAAGACCTTCAAGGTCAACCTCGTCATAGAGAGCGAGTCGGGAAACGTCGAGATCGTCCTCACCCCCGACCAGCCAGACGTCTCCATAATCTTCACCGTCGCAAACATAGTCAAGGCCATCGGCAGGGGCTTCAGCCCAGACCGCGCCATGCTTCTCGGCAACGAGGACTTCGACCTCTCCATAATCGACCTCGAGGAGCACGTCGGCCCGAGCCGAAGCTCGCAGGATAGGGTGAAGGGCCGCATAATTGGAAAGGAGGGTAAGAGCAGGGCGCTCATCGAGGAGCTGACCGAGACGCAGATGAGCGTCTACGGGAGCACCGTCGCCCTCATAGGTAACGTGGAGTCGCTCCCCGCGGCGACCGAGGCCGTTATGATGCTCATCAGGGGCAAGTTCCACAAGACCGTCTACAACTACCTCTTCGCCTACCGTCGCCAGCTAAAGAAGGACCGCGGCGAGATATGGTACGATCAGCCCCCGCCCGAGTCAGAGAGGAAGGACTAGTATGGTACAATCACAGGAGACGGAGTACCAGGCAGTCAGCCCGAGCGACTTCTTCTACAGAAACAGGGAGATCGCGGGCTTTAGCAACCCCAGCAGGGCCATCTACGTTGGCGTCAGGGAGATACTCGAGAACAGCCTGGACGCCTGCGAGTCCGCCCAGATACCCCCAGACATCTACGTGCGCCTCACGGAGCTGAGCAGTAGTGGCGGCGAGAACGGAACAGCCGTCTACCTCCTGCGCATACAGGACAACGGCACAGGCGTGCCCTCCGACGAGATACCCGCCTGCTTCGCACAGGTCTTCTACGGCTCCAAGTACACCCTCAAGCAGAACCGCGGCACATTCGGCATGGGCGGCAAGATGACAATCCTCTACGGCCAGATCACCACCCACAAGCCCGTCGTCGTCACAAGCAGCACCGGGGACGAGATACACGAGTACGAGATGATGATGGACATCCAGAAGAACCAGCCCCAGGTGTTACGCCATACGACGCTCGCCAACGAGAGGGGCTGGCGCGGAACCATCGTCGAGCTCCAGATCGAGGGCGACTACCCCCGAATCATGAGCCGCATGATAGAGTACCTCCGCCAGACCGCCATGGTCAACCCCTACGCGGATCTCACATTCGTCGACCCAAAGAATAGGCTCTACCGCTTCGAGCGCGGCACAACCCAGATGCCGCCGGTGCCCCTGAGGGTCAAGCCCCACCCACACGGCATAGACGTCGAGACCCTTCGCAGGATGCTCCTCGTTACAAAGGCGCGGGAGATGAAGCACTTCATGATCGAGCAGTTTCAGGGCGTCGGCCCCAAAACGACCGAGAAGTACCTCGAGTTCGCGCAGGTCAAGCCCGAGACGAAGCCCGCCAGCCTCCAGTCCGACGACATAGTCAAGCTGGTCCGCGCCGCGAAGGAGTTCCAGGAGTTCTACCGCCCCGACGCGAGCTGCCTCAGCCCAATCGGCCCGGACCTCCTCGAAACCGGCATACGCAAGGAGCTAAACCTCACGGAGGCCGACTTCATAAAGACCGTCCAGAGGCCCCCAGCTACCTACAGCGGCTACCCCTTCATAGTCGAGGCCGCTGTCGTCGCCGGGCCGACCGTCCGCAAGATAGGCAACGGCATCACACTCTACAGGTTCGCCAACCGCATCCCGCTCCTCTTCGACGAATCGAGTTGCGTAACCTACAAGGTCATCTCGAAAGACATCAACTGGAAGACTTACAACGTCCAGCAGGAGACGCCGCTCATCGTGGCTATCCACCTATGCTCGACGAAGATCCCCTACAAGAGCGTCGGCAAGGAGTTCCTAGCCGACCAGGTGGAGGTCGAGAAGGAGATCACGAACGCCATCAGGGAGGCGGCGCGCGACCTGCGCATATTCATCAGCCGCAGCGTCAAGCTGGAGAGGCAGAAGCACCGCCTCAACATATTCGGCAAGTACCTCCCCAAGATTGCGGAGTTCGCGTCCAAGCTCGGGGAGAAGCCCGATGTGCCCGACATACAAAAACTCCTCAACGAGATACTCGTCGTCAACCAGCAGGAGGAGGGGGAGGAGAACAGCGAGGAGAACGGCGTGCTGCCGCCCCCCGACGAGGAACTAATCGAGGAAGAGGGAGAGGAAAAGGAGGAAAAGATAGATGGCGAAGCGGATCAGTGAGGCCGATAAGCAGCGCGAGGCCACGGACAAGGCCCTCAAGCAGCTGGGCTCCCTCGTCTACGACCAGATCAAACAGGGCGAGTTCCCCTGGGTGATGATGCAGAGCAGGAGCACCGACAACATCCAATACGACCCGCACACCCGCCAGTACATCCTCGGAGACCGCATGGTCAAGCGCCACAGCAGAAACATCAAGCACATACGCCCCTTCACCCAGCTCGTCTGGACCGCGTGGTTCGCCCGCGAGCTGGTCACGCAGAGGAAGACGAGCACACTCAGGGAGGCATACTACTCCGCCCGAGGCCAGCGCGACATCGAGTACAACGACCAGCAGGAGTCCGACAGCATCATCACAGACCTCGAGGTGGCTCTGAACAAGGCGAGGGAGAACTTCGGCATCTTCCCCGAGGAGAGGAGTGCCATATTCGGGGATATCACCATAGAGTACACGGTCCCCGGCTACGAAGGCAGGCGCACGAACCTCACCGACCACCCCGACGGCATCATGGTTGGGCCCGCCGTCACCAGTAGCGAGTTCATCGAAACCACGGCGAACAAAGTCATAGTCGTTGAGAAAGGCGCAATGTTCACGCGCCTAGTCGAGGAGCAGGCGCATAAAAAGTTCAACGCCATACTCATACACACTGCCGGGCAGGCGCCGCGCAGCACACGTAGCATCATCCACCGCCTCAGCAAGGACTGGGGGATGCCCGTTTACCTCTTCACCGACGGCGACCCGTGGGGCGTACACATCGCGCAGGTCATTTGCTCTGGCTCGGCGAACGCCGCCCACCTACGCGGCCTCACAACCCCTGACGCCAAATGGATAGGCGTCTGGGCGACCGACATCGTCAACTACAAGCTACCCACGGAAAACCTAACCGAGTTCGACAAGAAGCGCCTCATGGAGCTCCAGCAGGACCCCCGCTACAGCGAGGACCCGTGGAAGAGCGAGATAGAGCTCTTCATAAAGATACAAAAGAAGGCGGAGCTGGAGGCCTTCAGCCGCTACGGGCTAACATACATCGTGGACAAGTACCTGCCTGAGAAGATCGAGGCGGCGACAGCCTCTTAAGCCCAACCCGCGTGGCAATCCATGTAGATTAGCGATGTCCGACAGCTTCAACATACCGGTAACTGCCGTGACGGTAGCCATACTCGGCCTCGCGTTGATTATCGTCGGCGGGGTCCTCGTATACTTATCGCTGGGCAGCGAGTGGATAGTGGGCCCGAGGATAATCACACCGATAGGGGTCACCCTCGCCATTCTTGGCCTGCTGGTTGCCACCTCAAGGGAAGGTTAAGATGACCATCAAGGGCGTCGTCTTGGCGGGCGGCGAGGGCACAAGGTTCAGGCCCCTCACCTACTACTTCCAGAAGTGCATGATCCCGGTGGGCGAGGAGCAGAAGCCCATACTCGACTACATACTCCGCCTCTTCAAGTATCACGGCATAAAGAAGACAGTTCTCCTCGTCGGCTACAAGCACCAGCAGATCGAGAACTACTTCGACCACGGCGAGCGCTTCGGCGTCGAGATGAGTTACGTGCTCGACGACCCCAACCTCAAGGGGAGCGCCAACGCCCTCCTGAACGCCTACCGAAAAGGCGCCATAAGCGACGAGGACACGCTCGTCGTCTACTACGGCGACATCATAAGCAACATGGACCTCGGCGCCATGGTGAAGCAGCACCAGGAGAAAGGCGCCGACGCCACGCTCGCCCTCGCGCGCAGGTACAACATAAGCGTAGGCAAGGCCGAGCTCGACGGCACCCGCATAACCAACTTCGTGGAGAAACCCGACCTCATGCAGCCCATAAGCATAGGGATACTTACGCTGAGTGGCTCCGTCCTGAAGGAGATGGCGAGGCTGCAGCAGCAGGGGCAGCTCCGCAGCTTCGACTTGATGGGGGACGTGATAAGCTACCTCGTCCAGAAGGGGCGCAGGGTAGAAGCCTATCTCACGGACGCCTTCTGGTACGACGTCGGCAGCATAGAGCGCTACGAGAGGCTCAGCCCGGAGAAGCTCAGCGAGGTAATGGGCTTCCTCCTCAAGTAGCATTTATACCCCTTACCGGCGCTGCAGAAGTTTCTTAAAGGCATCAAAGCCCATCCTTAACCGCCGGTGAAGCTTGATGAAGGCTTTAGTTCTCGCGGGGGGCTTCGGCACCCGCCTTAGACCGTTAAGCTGCACGAGACCAAAGATGCTGTTCCCCATAGGGGACCAGCCGATGATGGATTGGATGCTCAAGAACCTCTCACAGGGGGGCGTGGACACCGTCGTCATGGCGGTGAACTACATGGCCGAGGCACTGGTGCGCTACCTCGGCCCCACGAAGTACGACTTGGGGATCATCTACAGCCGTGAGCAGCGCCCACTCGGGACAGGCGGCCCCATTAAGAAGGCGAGGGACCTGCTCAACGGTGAGCCGTTTCTCGTCCTCAACGGGGACGTCATCTCCGACATAGACGTAAGGCGCCTGATAGAGTACCACAAGGCGAAGGGCGGCCTCGCGACGGTGGCTCTGACCCCCGTCTCGGACCCGAGCAGGTTCGGCGCCGTCGAGCTGGACTGGGAGGGCAGGATAACCCGCTTCGTCGAGAAGCCCGAGAAGGGCAAGGAGCCAAGCAACCTGATCAACGCGGGCATCTACGTCCTCGACCCCAAGATATTCGACTACATTCCGGACGGGAGAGCCGTGAGCATAGAGCGCGAGGTCTTCCCACTCCTCGCAAACGAACGCAAGCTGTTCGGCTTCGAGTTCCACGGCCTCTGGACCGACATGGGCACGCCAGACGACTACCTCAAGGCGAACCAGATAATCCTGAGCAAGTACGAGGGCGTCAAGATGGGCGAGGGGGCGAAGGTCGACCCGAGCGCCAAGATAATGGCGCCGTGCTACATAGGGCCGGGCGCCGAGATAGGGGCTGACAGCCTCATAGGGCCGAACACAACCATCTGCGACCACGTCCTCATAGGGAAGGGGTGCCGCATCGAGAACAGCATACTCTTTCCGGGCGCTGCCGTCGGCGACTACTCCAGCGTCAAGAACGCCATACTCGGCGAGAACGCCATACTCGAGCGCTGGGTCAAGGTAGAGTCGGGCAGCCTCATAGGCGACTACTCGATGATACACGACGGTGTCACCATAACCGACGGCGTCAGCATCTGCCCAAGCAAGGAAGTAACCGAGAGCATCCTCGAGCGCCGCCAGATAATGTGACAGCGGCGCCGGGAGGCACCCGCTTCCACCATTTAATTATCCGGAGCCACACTCCTTAGGCATGGGTCGCCTATTCGGCACGAACGGCGTCAGGGGGGTCGCGAACAAGGAGCTCACTCCGGAGCTCGTGACCCGCCTCGCCGCCTCATGTGGGCACGTACTCGGCAAGAACATCGCGTTAGGCAGGGACGGCAGGGTGACCAGCCCCCTCTTCAGGGACGCCGCCGCCTCCGGGCTACTCTCCGTCGGCTGCAACGTACACGACCTTGGCGTACTGCCCACGCCGGCGCTCCAGTACGCCGTCAAGCACCTCGGCCTAGACGGCGGACTCATGGTCACCGCGAGTCACAACCCCCCCGAATTCAACGGCGTCAAGGTGATGGCGCGCGACGGCGTCGAGATAGCCCGCCGCGTCGAGGACGAGATCGAGGCTCTGCACTTCGCTGGAGGGCCAAAGGCGGCTGACTGGGACAAAGTAGGTGACGTGTGCCACAGAGAGGCGCTGACCCTCTACAACGACGCCGTGGTCTCAAAGGTCGACGCCAAACTCATAGGAGACAAGAAGTTCAAGGTGGTCCTCGACCCCGGAAACGGCGTAGGCACACTCGTCGCCCCTACAATCGCGCAGCGCCTTGGCTGCAGCGTCTACACGGTCAACGCAGAACTCGATGGACGATTCCCCGGACGCCAATCCGAGCCGCGCCCGGACAACCTCAGAGACCTCAAAGAGTTGGTCAAGGCGACCGGAGCCGACATCGGTGTGGCATTCGACGGCGACGCCGATAGGAGTATCTTCCTCGACGAGAGGGGAGAGGTCCTCTGGGGCGACAGGAGCTTCGCCCTCGTCGCTAGCAGTTACATGGCAAAACACCCGGGCGCACGGGTCGCCACAGCCGTGAGCAGCAGCAACGCAATAATCGAGGTCGTCGAGGCCGCCGGCGGCTCCATCCACTGGACGAAGGTGGGTAGCGTCGATGTAAGTCGTGCCATGGTGGAGAACGGCATAGACTTCGGAGGCGAGGAGAACGGGGGCGTCATGTATGGGCCACACCACCCAACGAGGGACGGCTCTATGACTATGGCGCTCATACTGGAGATCATGGCCGAGCGAGCCAAGACCCTCTCGGAGCTCGTCGCCGAACTGCCCGCGCGTGCACAGTCCAAGGACAAGGTCCGATGCCCCAACGAGCTGAAGCAGAGGGTCCTCGAGGCACTCCGTTCCAAGGTCGCCGCGCCACGCGTAGACACAATGGACGGGCTCAAACTCGTCTTCCCCGACGAGAGTTGGATACTCGTACGCCCAAGCGGCACCGAGCCTATATTCAGACTATACGCCGAGGCTGACACCCAGCCCGAGGTAGACAAACTCGTCTCCGAGAACAAGAGGCTGATAGAGGAGACCGTCAAGGAGCTCGGTCTTAAACCTTAAACATGGTCCCGCCAACCCTGACTCGTGGGCGATTCCTCCCAAGTTGGCCTCGTTATAGAGGCAGAGTCTCTCGTCAAGGTCTACAGGCAGGGTGGGGTACGCGCCGTCGATGGCCTGAACCTCAGGGTCAGGCGTGGCGAGATATACGCCTTCATAGGCGCGAACGGCTCGGGCAAGACCACCGCCATAAACATGATGACCGGCGCACTTGCACCCACCTCCGGCATCATACGTGTTCTCGGCGTGGAGCAACCCAGAAACAGGCATGAAGTGGCGAGCCTGATAGGCGTGGCGCCACAAGAATACTCCCTGTATCAGGACCTCACCGTGGACGAGAACCTAGAGTTCTTCGCCGGCCTCAACGGCGTCGAGCAGGGGCTCCTCGGCGAGAGGGCGGGTGAGCTACTCGACATACTCAACCTCAGGGGAAGGAGGAGGACACCCGTCTCAGAGCTCTCAGGAGGCATGAAGCGCAGGGTCAGCATCGCCTGCGCCCTGATACACGATCCCGAGATCGTCTTCTTCGACGAGGCTACTGTCGGCGTAGATCCAGTGCTCCGCCAATTCTTCTGGGGCTACTTCCGGTCACTCGCAGAGAGGGGCGTCACGATTGTGGTGACCAGCCACGTGATGGACGAGGCGGAGCGTGCCGACAGGATAGGGTTGATGAGGGCGGGCAGACTCATCGAGGAGGGCACGCCCAGCGAGCTCAAGCAGAGGCATGGAGTAAACACGGTCGAGGAGGTCTTTCTCAAGCTGAGCGGAGGGGTGACTGTAGACGGTTAGCGCTCCATCCCTCGGCAGGACGGGTGTCGTGGCTCGCCGGGTCCTCAGGCAGGTCCGTCGGGATCGCAGGACGCTCGTCATGATGATAGCCATGCCAGCAATCGTCATGGTTATCTTCGGCCTCGCACTCAGCGGCGAGGTCAAGAACATCCCCATCCTCGTTCAAAACCTCGACGTCGGATACGAGGCGCAGGCGGGACCCGGCGTCTCCATATCCGTGGAGTCAGGCGCCGACCTCGCGGAGGCCCTCCAAGGCGACGATAGTCTCAGGGTCGTAACAGGTAGCTACGAGGACGGCGTCACGGGGGTCGATGACGGTGACTACTTCGCCGCTGTAAGGATACCTGCCGACTTCAGTGAGAGGCTCTACAGGAGGATGAGGGGCGAAGACGTAGACGTCGTGGTGGATGTCTACGTAGACGGCACGAAGCCGGCGATACGCGCAAGCATCCTCGGAGCGGTTGGCGACTCTCTGCGGAGCCTCGGCGATGGGGGCGGGCTAGAGGTGGCGCAGGTGCTCGCCTTCGGCGGTGCCGAGTACAGCGGCCTCGATGTGAGCATACCCTCCGTCATGGGTTTTGTCCTCACGTTCCTCGTCCTCCTCATAAGTCTGATAATCATAAACAGGGAGACGGCGATGGGCACGCTCCAGAGGTTATACACCACGCCGCTCACCGCCTTCGAGAGGCTGCTCGGCTACGTCATCGCCTTGCTAGTGCTTGGGATGATGATGTCGGGCGTCGTCCTGCTCGTGGGCGTGGTCTTCTTTCAGGTGACAGTCAGGGGCAGCTTCACACTTCTCTTTATCTCGGCATTCTTATACGCCCTCACACATGTCCTTCTAGCTGTATTTCTCAGCAACTTCGCTAGGAACGAGCTTCAGGCTGTGCAGCTAGCGCCGATAATCGCTCTACCGAGCATGGCGCTGAGTGGCATGCTCGTGCCCGTGAACAGCCTACCCGACTACATCCAGCCCATCGCACGCCTAGTGCCCCTGTACTACGGCAACAGGGTGTTCGAGGGGGTCATGCTCAAGGGGTATGGGGTCGGAGAACTATCCGGCGACCTGCTTGTGATATCTGGCATGGCGGCCGTTTTCCTGATCCTCGCCGCGATGACCGTGAAGGACCGGATAGACGCCTAGTGCATGAGGCTCCGCGCTAGGTCGAGGAGCGCCATCTGCGGGTCCTTCGCCTTTACGACGCCGCTCGCGACAAGTATCCCCTCGGCGCCCAGCTTCTGCGCGATTGCGACGTCCTCGCCGCTCGTCACTCCGGCGCCGCAGAGCACCTTGATCTTCGGGTTGATGTGCTTTATCGCAGTGACCGCGCCGGAGATGACCTCGGGCTTCGCCTTTGAGACTGAGACGCCGCTGCCGATGAGTTCCGGGGGCTCGATCGCGATGGCGTGGGGGGCGAAGGCGGCCACCTGCCTCCCCTTCTCTACCGTGTCGACGCAGACGACGGTCTCAAGGTCCGCCTCGCGCGCCCTCTTTACTGTCGCCTTGATCACCTCCAAAGGCAGTTGCCGCTCGCTGTGGTTGATGAGCGTCCCAACGAGGCCGGCCTCGGCGACCGACTCGGGGAGGACGTGGCCCGTGAACTGCCCCATGCCGACGGGGTCGACGTGCTGGGCGAAGACCGGCGTCTCACTGCTGTCGATGACTATCTTGGAGTCGACTAGCTGGGTTGCGAGTGCTATGCTGGCACCCGTCTTCACGTGGACCTGCTCCGCGATCTTGGCCAGCTTGACCGCGTTTTCACCCATCCCCTCCCTGTAGGTCTTCAGGTTGACGAGGATGAGCGGGTACTTGACAAGGATTCCTTCCATGACGCTCTCGGTGTCTATGGTCGCGGCTCCACTTTTGAACTTTGGCTAGGGGCTTACCGTGAGCCGCGGGGACGCACCAGCGGGCAGAGAGATCCCCCGCGATTCGAGGGTGTAGTAGTAGACCCCCGGCTGGCTCGGCGTGAAGCTGAATAGGTAGGTCGAGACTGTGCCCGCTGCGGCCGTCGTCGTCTTGGTGACGACCGATATGGGTTCGTTCGAACCCTCCCTGTAGATCGTGCACGTGATGTTCTGCGTGAGTGAGTGCACCCTCGTCGGGTTGCTGAGGGCTATGCTAACCGGTGTCGGCTCACCCACCCTCGCCGTACTCTCTGAAGGAACCAGCGTTTCCCACTTGGATTGATCGAGGGTGAGGCTCGGCGGCAGAACGAGCGGGTACTTCGTAGTCTTGAAGGGGAGCGTCGACTCGAAGAAGAGCATGTTTGCCTTCGCGCGCCCCGTGATGGTGATCTCGACCTCCCCGGCGTGTGCCTCCGCCGCCTCGCCGATGAGCCTCCTGAAGGTCTCCACATCCTCCACGGAGAGCGTGATGTTCCTCCTCAGGAAGGCTATGTAGCCCACCTTCTCCCGCGGGAACGTGTACGTCTTGCTGAGGACCTGCTGCCCCTCGACGAGCATGACTATGTCAACGTCGGAGACCTCGGGCTGCGTGACCACTATCGGGCTGAGAGTGACGCTTATGAGCCACTTGCGGACGTAGTCGGGGACCTCAGTGACCTGTCCCTCGGTGCTGGTGAAGCCGGGGAGGGTGACCGCCAAGCCGATGGTCAGCGTCGAGTTCCTCCCCTCCATGGCGTCTAGGAGGTAGCCCGACATCTCCTCCTCCGTGAAGCCGAGGTTGACCGACATGTGGGAGAGCTCGTTGTAGCTGCTGTAGAGGTTGCCTACGCTTCGCCCGACGAGTATGGCGGTGAATATTATCACCAGCTGGACGAGGCCGATTAGCTCCTCCCTGCTGACGATCTTCTCCTTCTCCGCCATCGATCAGCCCTGTGGCGCGGGGGCATATTACACTTGGGGCGACCGCGTCACAGCACCATCTTGAGGTACTGCCCAGTATAACTCCCGGGCTGCCGGGCCACCTGCTCAGGGGTGCCCTCCGCGATTATCTCGCCCCCCTTCGAGCCGCCCTCGGGGCCCATGTCAACAACCCAGTCCGAGTTCCTGATCACGTCTAGGTTGTGCTCGATGACTATCACCGTGTTGCCGCCATCGACGAGGCGGTTGATGACGTGCAGCAGCTTCTCGATGTCCGCCATATGGAGGCCGGTGGTAGGCTCGTCGAGGATGTAGATGTTGCCCTCCTTGTGTAGTTCGCGGGCGAGCTTTAGACGTTGGGCCTCGCCTCCGCTGAGGCTGGAGACCTCCTGCCCGAGGCGTAGGTAGCCTAGGCCGACCTCGTCGAGGACCCTGAGGCGGCGCCTTATCTCGCGGCTGTCGAAGAACGTCGCCGCCTCGGCGGCGGTCATGTCGAGCACGTCGGCTATCGTCTTGCCGTTGTACCTGTATTCGAGGACCTCGGGCCTGTACCTGCGCCCCTCGCACTCGTCGCAGACCATCGTCACGTCCTCTAGGAAGAACATCTCGACGTGTAGGCGCCCGGAACCCTTGCATTTGGGGCAGGCGCCCGCGCCGTTGAAGCTGAAGAGCGACGCGTCTTCCCCAGTCGCCTCGGCGAACTCCTGCCGGATTAGGTCGAATACCTTCATGTATGTGGCGGGGTTGCTCCTGCTGCTCCTACCTATGGCTGACTGATCGATGACTATTGCCTCGGGGTGGTCGCGTGCGAAGACGTCGAGAATCAGCGAGCTCTTGCCGGAGCCCGCGACGCCTGTGATGCAGCAGAAGACCCCCTCAGGTATCTTCGCCGTTATGCCCTTGAGGTTGTGGACCTTCGCATCCTTCACGGTCATCCACGCCGAGGGGCTCCTCCTCTCTGCCCTGTACGTGGTGTCGCGGCTGAGCATCTTCCCGGTTATGGAGTCTGATTGGAGGAGCTCGGGATAGGTACCCGTGAATACTATGTTGCCGCCTGTGGCGCCGGCTCCGGGGCCTACGTCTATGATCCAGTCTGACGCCTTCATCACCTGCGTGTCGTGCTCGACGATAAGCAGGCTGTTTCCTTTCTCCTTAAGGCGCCTGAGCATGTCCACGAGCTTGCCTATGTCGCGTTGGTGGAGGCCGACGGTGGGCTCGTCGAATATGTAGATGAGGTCGACGAGGTCGCAGCCGAGCTGGCTTGCCATCTTGACGCGCTGGCTCTCGCCACCGCTGAGGGTCCCCGTGCTGCGGTTGAGGTTGAGGTACCCGACGCCTATGTCCACTAGGTTCTGTAGGATGGGGCGCATACGCATGACGATGGGGTCTGCGACTGGGCCCTTGATCTCCATGAGCCACGTGAGTAGATCGGTGAACTCCATCTCGACGAGCTCCGGGATCGTCCTGCCGTTGAGCTTGACGCTCCGGGCGAACTCGTTCAGTCGGCTGCCGCCGCACGCCTTGCATGGCTGACCCTTGTAGAACTGGAGCGCATATTCAGCGACGTTGCTGTCCTCATCGGTCTCGTGCCCCATAGTTCTGCGCTTGAGGGTCTCCACCACGCCCTCGTACCAGACCCTGTAGACCTGCCCCGGCATCGGCTTATCCACAAGGCTCTTCTTCGTGTAGAGGAGCCTGTCGAGGTCCTCCTTAGTGAAGTCGCGGAGCTTCTTGTCGAGGTCGAAGTAGTTGCTTGCTACTATGACGCGGTAGCTGGCCATGCCGGGCTGGAAGTGGCGGTGCCTTATGCCTCCCTCGTTTATCGACCTGTTCCAGTCGATGAGGGCGTCGACGTCGAAGACGAGCTCGTTGCCCAGCCCCTTGCAGACGGGGCACATGCCGTAGGGGTTGTTGAATCCGAAGACGCGGCTGTCGTTCGTCAACGGCTCCCCGCAGCGGCTGAAGAGCAGGCGCAGGTAGGTGTAGACCTCAGTCACGGTGCCGACTGTAGAGCGTGGGTTGTTGCCCAGCTTCCTCTGGTCGATGCTTATCGCCGTGCTGATGTTCCTGATCTCGTCCATGTCCGGCCTGTTGATCTTCGGCAGCCGGCGCCGCGCGAAGCTGCTGAAAGTCTCTATGAGTTGCCGCTGGCTCTCCTGGTAGATGGTGTCGAAGACTAGGCTGCTCTTTCCCGAGCCTGAGACACCGGTGAAGATCACGAGCTTCTTTTTCGGTATGCTTACAGTGACGTTCTTCAGGTTGTGCTCCCTTGCGCCGATGACCTCGACAGAACTCATTTGAGCCCCTCTGATCGCGGTGCCTTGGCTCGGGCATATAAGTGAAGCGCCGGCTTTCAGGGAAGTCGGGTGAAAGTGAGCCACCCGCGTTTCCCCGAGGAGAAACAGAGTTTTATATACCGTAAGAAGGCTGTTACAAGGGATCAAAACTCACAGGAAGAATTGAGATCGCTCGGACGCTCCCGGTCGAGCCGGGGCAACGTGTTTTAATAGCCCTAACCGGCTATTCGATCAAAAACTTCGGGGGGAGTCAGCCATGAAGGAGTTCAAGAAGAAGGTACTGGTAACATCGGCGCTCATCTACGCCAACAACTCGGTTCACATAGGCCACCTGCTGGAGAACACGCAGACAGACATCTACGTCAGATTCCTCAAGCTGCGGGGCCACGACGCGTTCTACTGCGGCGCCGAGGATACCCACGGCGCACCCATAGAGATATCCGCCGCCAAGCAGGGCGTCACCCCCGAGCAGTTCATCGCCAAGTGGGCGAAGGAACACGAGGAAGACTACAAGCGCTACCTCATCGACTACGACAGCTACTACACGACCCATAGTCCCGAAAACAGGCACTACACGGAGTTCATCTTCAAGCGCCTGCAGGACGCGGGGCACATATACACGAAGGACATCGAACTCACCTATTGCGAGAACTGCAAGCGGTACCTCCCCGACAGGTACGTTAAGGGCACGTGCCCCAAGTGTGGTGCGAAGGATCAGTACGGCGACGTCTGCGAGAAGTGCGGCGCCGCATACAGCACAATCGACCTCGTCGAGCCTTACTGCAGCATATGCGGCTCCAAGCCAATCAGGAGGCCAAGCCGCCACTACTTCTTCCGCCTAAACGACTTCAGCGACAAGCTACGCGCCTGGCTCAACAGCAACAAGAACCTACAGCCCGAGATCAGGAACCAGATACTCAGCTGGGTCGATCAGGGGCTCCAGGACTGGTGCATAAGCAGGGACGGCCCCTACTTCGGCTTCAAGATACCCGGCGAGGAGAACAAGTACTTCTACGTCTGGCTCGACGCCCCCATAGGCTACATGGCGTCCACCGCGCACTACTGTAAGGGTAAGAATTTCACGGCGGAAGACATCTGGCTCGGCGAAGACTCGACGATCGTCCACGTCATCGGGAAGGACATCATCTACTTCCACCTCCTCTTCTGGCCCGCAGTCCTCATGGGCAGCGGGTTCCATGTGCCCGACAACATCGTCGTACACGGCTTCCTCAACGTCAACGGGGAGAAGATGAGCAAGAGCCGCGGCACCTTCCTCACTGGCCGCGAGTTCGCCGACCTCCTCGATCCCGAGCTACTCCGATACTTCTACGCCGCAAACCTAGGCCACAGTATGACCGACATCGACCTCGACCTCAAGACGCTCCAAGATAAGGTGAACAACGAGCTAGTCAGTAACATCGCCAACCTCGTCTACAGGACTCTCAGCTTCCTCGACAAGAACTTCGACAGCACAGTATCCACGACGCTCAACAAGGAGCTACTCGCCGACGTGGCGAAGAAGGCCGAGGGAGTCAGCGACAGCTACTACGATTACAACTTCCGCGAGGCAGTGGCGAAGACGCTGGAGATCAGCACACTTGGCAACAGGTACTTCCAGGACAACCAGCCGTGGGAGCTGGTGAAGACGGATAAGGAGAAGGCGCAGAGAGTGCTCACCGACTGCGTCAACATCGTCAAGACGGTGGCGATACTCATGAAGCCCATCACTCCAGTCTTCGCCGCCAAGGTCGAGGAGCAGCTCGGCTTGACCGCCCTCAAGTGGGCGGACGTCGACAGCGTCGTCGAGAACCACAAGATTGCCGGGGCGAAGATTATCCTCCGCAAGATCGACCCAATCGTCCTCAAGAAGCACGGCGAGGCTAAGCAGGAGGAGAAGAATGAGGAGAAGCCAACGAAGCCCACGGGTGCCGCGGCGCTCGATCTCCACGTCGCCGTCGTCACTGAGGTCAACGACCACCCGCAGGCCGACAAGCTCTACGTCCTCAAGATAGATCTCGGCTCGGAGCAGAGGCAGCTCTGCGCCGGGTTGAAGCCCTACTACCCCAAGGAGGAGTTGCTGGGTAAGCACCTCGTCGTGGTCACGAATCTGAAGTCTGCGAAGCTGAGGGGAGAACTCAGCCAGGGCATGCTCCTCGCTGCGGACTCGGGCAGCGTCGTAGGCGTCCTAAACGCCTCCGACAGCCCAGCGGGCACGCAGGTCACAGCCGAGGGCATCTCCGGCAAGGGAGCGCCACAGATAGAGATCGGGGACATCGCAGCCCTCACCCTAGAGGCGAAGGCGGGGAAGGCCTACGTCAACGGCAAGCTACTGGGCACCGAGAAGGGGCCGGTAAAGGTCGACAAGGGCATCGAGGGCAAGATCAGGTAATCCTAACCCTAATATACCCCTTTTTTCGCTGATTGCTTAAAAGGGGCGGTTCCCCCGTTGCCTCAGTGAGTACAGTTGGCACGCGACCCCGTTTGTGGGATGCACGTCGATGAGGAGCACGCCGCCTTCAAGGTCGAGCAGGGGGGCAAGACCTACTACTTCTGCAGCGAGGGCTGCATGCTGACCTTCCAGCAGCCCGACGTGGAGCTGAAGAAGCTCAGGAACCTCGCCGCATTCAGCCTGACACTCGGCATCATACTGATGATAATGATGTTCATCCCGAACCCGCCGCTGTTCAGCCACCACATCTGGGGGTTGCTGCTCGCGACGCCCGTGCAGTTCATTGCGGGTTGGCGCTACTACCGCGGCGCATGGGGCGCGTTGAAGGCGCGGACAGCCAACATGGACACTCTCATCGTCATCGGCACAACGACCGCCTACGGCTACAGTGCCTTCGTCGTCCTCTTCCCGATGTGGGCGCCGAGCATGGACGTATACTTTGACGCAGCCGCCATGATACTCGGCCTCATACTCATCGGCAAGTACCTCGAAGAGGTCGCCCGAGGAAGGGCAAGTGAAGCGGTCCGTAAGCTCCTCGACCTGCAGCCGCCCATGGCGCGTATAATTCGCGAGGACGGCGCAGAGGAGGAGGTCGGTATAGAGACAATCATGCCGATGGACATCCTACGCGTCAAGCCCGGCGAGCGTGTCCCCCTCGACGGCGTCATAATCGACGGCGCAAGCAGCATCGACGAGAGCATGATCACCGGCGAGAGCGTTCCAGTCTCCAAGAAGATGGGGGACGAGGTCATCGGCGGCACCATCAACAGGGAGGGCAGCTTCAAGATGGACGTCACCAAGATAGGGATGAACACGACCCTCCAGCAGATCGTCCAGATGGTCGAGGAGGCGCAGCTCAGCAAGGCACCGATTCAGCGCCTCGCGGACCAGGTCGCCGCATACTTCACCCCCGCCGTCCTCATCATAGCCACACTAGCCTTCCTAGGCTGGTACTACGTCATCGGCGCGGGCTTCGGCGTGGCCTTCACGGCCTTCGTCGCGGTCGTCATAGTCGCGTGCCCCTGCGCCATGGGGATAGCAACGCCCACCGCCATACTCGTCGGAGCCGGCCTAGGCGCACAGAACGGCATACTCATCAAGAACGGCGAGTTCCTCGAAAAGGCGCGCAGCCTCCAGGCCGTCGCCTTCGACAAGACCGGCACACTCACGAAGGGTGAGATAGCCGTCACCGACATCGTCGCCGATGACCCCGACGACTTCCTCGCCAAGGCCGCCAGCCTCGAGAAGCTCAGCGAACACCCAATCGCATCCGCCGTCGTCAAGGAGGCGGAGAAGAAGGGGCTCAAGCTCGTGGAGCCGAAGAACTTCGAGGCCCTCGCTGGCCGCGGCGTCAAGGGCGACATAGCGAGGAAGCACTACGTCGTCGGAACGAGCCGCCTCATGGAGGAGATAAAGGCAGAGTTCTCCGCCGACATCAAGGCGAAGGCCGACGCCCTATACGATCAGGGCAAGACCCTCGCATTCGTCTCAGTAAACGGCGTGGTCACCGGCATCATCGCCGTCGCCGACCAGATCAAGGACAACGCCCCTGCCGCCGTGAAGAGGCTCAGGGACATGGGCCTCAAGGTGGTCATGATCACGGGCGACAACAAGCGCACAGCCGAGGCCATCGCTAAGCAGGTGGGTATAGATGAGTACCGCGCCGAAGTCCTGCCCGAGGACAAGGTCAGTGTAGTCAAGGACCTGCAGAAGGAGGGACTCGTCACCGCGATGGTGGGCGATGGGGTGAACGACGCGCCTGCCCTCGCCGCCTCGGACGTGGGCATCGCCCTGGGCAGCGGCACAGACGTCGCCGTCGAGAGCGGAGGCATCGTGCTCATCCGCAACAACCTGATGGATGTATCGACCGCCATCGAGCTCAGCAAGCGCACATACTCGAAGATCAGGCAGAACCTCTTCTGGGCGTTCTTCTACAACACCGCCCTCATACCCGTCGCGGCGGGCGTACTCATCCCGTGGGGCATACAGATGAACCCCATATTCGCAGCGGGTGCCATGGCGATGAGCAGCATAACCGTCGTCACGAACAGCCTACTGCTCCGCAGGTGGAAGCCGAGGGACTAGCCATGCCCGAGGTCACCAAGGAGATCGCCATCACCCGCATGGACTGCCCAACATGCGTCGTCACCCTAGAGAGGTCGGTCCTGAAAGTACCCGGAGTCACCAAGGCACAGGGCAACTACCTCAAGAAGACCCTCAAGGTCACCATGGACGAGTCTACGCCCCTCGCCGCCGTCGAGAAGGCGATCGAGGATGTCGGATACCAGGTCGCCTACAAGAAGTACTCGAGCTCACTATCGAAGCTAATGGGCCTCTTCAGCAGGGGAGACTCCAAGGCAATCACGTCGATCAGCGACGGCGACTTCCCCGACAAGGTGTTGAAGTCCCAGAAGCCCGTCACCGTACTGTTCAGCAGCGAGGGCTGTCCAAGCTGCAGGGTCCTCAAGCCTCAGATCAAGGCACTCGCCGAGAAGCAGGCGGGGCACACCGACTTCTACGATATGGACGTCACCCACACGGAGTCGTGGAAGGAGTACAACGTCATGGGTTTGCCAACGGTCATAGTCTTCCGCGGTGGGAAACCCGCGGAGCGTTTCGGCGCGATGCTCAACGTCGGCGAGCTTGAGAGGGCGCTTACTTAACTCCGGCTTGCCTGCGCCTCATCGCGTTGTACTCGTCGGTCTTCCCCTTGGCGATGGTGAGGTACTTCCAGTCCTCGCCATTGTAGAGTTTGGCTAGGTAGATTATCTGGCCGCCGTGCTGGGCGGCGTGCATCGACTGCTGGAGCCCCCCTCTAGGGCGGGCTGCTTCCTCCAACGCACCTGCACATCGCGGGTGAGGTCCTCTCCCTTTAGCCCGTCGAGTGTGGCGAAGAACCTCCCCCCGCCGTCCTCCCACTTCTCCATCAGCACCGCCCTCGTCTCCCCCTCGAAGATGTTGAACTCGTTCTCCCTGTCCCTGTCCGGTTTCTCCCCCTCCTCGGTCAGGAAGTTAGTGAACCTGCTACGCAGCGTCCCTCCAACATGCTTCACCAGCGCCGCGATGCTATGCGACTCCACCCCCGGTTTCTTGAAGAACTCCTGATCATTTACCTGCTCCAGCGCCTTCTCGACGGTCCTCTTGAGCGCTGAGCATTCCGCCTTCGTCCTCTCGATGAATAATTCGCCCGATCCTTTGCCATGATTAAGGCTCCACGGTGGGCTAGATGAAGCCGATCGGCCCCCCATTTTTGGGTAATTTTTATAGCAGGGCCCCCGGGTATTCATCAAAGCTCCCCGGTGCACAGCGTGAAAACACTACACCACAACGGCGTCATCGTCCCACCGAAGTACAAGACACGCGGCCTCACCGTCAGGATCAAGGGCCAACCCCTGAGTCTCAGCGACGAGCAGGAGGAGATGACCGTCGCATGGGCCAAGAAGATGGGCACGCCATACGTCGATGACCCCAAATTCGCGGAGAATTTCCACGAGGACTTCGGTAAGGCACTTGGATTGAACCTCCTCCCCGGGGACGTCGACTTCTCGGACATCGTATGCCTCGTGCAGAGGGAGCGCGAGGAGAAGCTCGCCCTGCCCCCCGAGGTGAAGAAGGCGCAGGCGGCTGAACGCAAGGCGCAGCGCGAGGCGAACAAGGAGAAGTACGGCTACGCCACCGTCGATGGGCAGCGCATGGAGCTGGGCAACTACAACGTAGAGCCCAACAGCATATTCATGGGGCGCGGCCAGCACCCGTGGAGGGGTAAGTGGAAACGCGGACCCCAGTATGAGGGCATTGAGCTCAACCTCAGCCCGGATGCTCTACACCCCCCGGGTAACTGGAAGGCGATAGTCTGGGAACCGGGTACGATGTGGATAGCACGCTGGACTGACAAACTCAGCGGCAAGAAAAAGTATGTCTGGCCCGGAGACGCCAGCTTCCTCAAGCAGAAAAAGGACATGGAGAAGTACGAGAAGGCGCGTGCCCTAAAGGAGAAGCTCGACGAGGTCAAGGTACACATAGAAGGCAACCTCACCACCGCCGACCTCAAGAGGCGTAAAACGGCGACCGTCTGCTACCTCATCGACCGCCTCAAGTTCAGGGTCGGCGACGAGAAGGACGAGGAAGACGAGGCGGACACCGTCGGCGCCTCAACCCTCCGCCCCGAGCACGTCTGCTTCAACGGCGACGGCTCTGTCACATTCAACTTCCTCGGTAAGGACTCGGTGCCGATGAACATCACCGCCAAGCTCCCACCGAAGGTCGTGCAGAACCTGCGCGACTTCGCCAAGGGGGCAGACCAGGAGAGCCTCTTCGAGGGCATAAACTCGGGACACGTCGGCGACTTCCTCAAGGAGATAATGGAGGGACTCAGCGCCAAGGTCTTCAGGACCCTCTACGCAACCGACGCAGTCAGGGGCGGGCTCGACAAGGAGACCGTCAAATCCGACGACCCCGACTACCTCAAGCGCCAAGCCGCCCTACGCGCAAACCTCGAGGCAGCCATCGTCTGCAACCACAAACGCACCATCCCCAAGACGTGGCAACAGAGCCTCGACAAGAAGAAGACTCGCCTCAGGCAGCTCGAAACCAAGGCAACCGGCGACGAGAAGGCGCTACGCGCCAAGCTCGCCGAGGAGGAGCACAAATACAGGGAGAAGCTCGCCGACGCCGAGAAGAAGCTGGGTGAAGCCGACGCCAAGGAGGAGGAGCAGAGGACCAAGCTCGCTGAAGCCGAGACGGCTGGAGACGACCTCAAGCAGCCGAAGAAGAGGCTCGAAGCCGCTAAGAGGGCGTCCAAATCGGCACGCGAACGCGTCAGGAAGCTCAAGAACACATACGTCACCTCCTCGCTCAAGCTGAAGAAGCAACTCGAAGAGAAGCGGAGGCGCGACAGGGAGACCGTCGAGCGCATGAGGCTGCAGGTCGAGGCGCAGGAGATCACCCGCGACTACAACCTCGGCACCAGCCTGAAGAACTACGTCGACCCACGCGTCTACTACGACTGGGGCAGAAAGGTGGGCTTCGATTGGCGCAGCTACTACCCGACGACGCTGCAGAAGAAGTTCAGCTGGATCGAGGAGAACCCCGAGGAAGAGGAGTAGGCTAGGGCATCTTACGCCCGGCCTTCCTGAAGTAGTCCTCGATCTCCTTCTTCTGCTTCTCGGGTATGGTCCTCTCGAAGGGCCACGCGGCAGCTTCCGCCACGTAGCGGGTGAGGAACTGCTCGGCGAAGGCGCCGTGCGCCTTGAGTGCCTCGGGACTCAGCCACTTCTCCACGTCGTCCCTGCTGTGCATGAGGAGGTTTGTGGGTGTCTCCCTGCTTAGTGAGACGCTTGGGACGCCGACGGCTGATAGTGGTGTGCCATCTGAGGAGTAGACCGCCTCGGAGACGGTGAAGACTGTGCCCTTCTCCTTGCTTAGCAGCTTCACGGATGCCGTTAGCTCGGGTGGGCCTAGTATCTTGGCGACGTTCGTGCCTATCATGCCGCCGTGGACGTCTAGGTTGAGGCAGAGGACCGTGTTATCGAGTTCGGTGACGGCGTCCTCGTCCGTCTTCTTCTCCGCCTCGCTCGCCGTCTTGATCCTCTTCGCGTACTCCCGGCTGCCGAGGAGACCTAGCTCCTCGCAACCCCAGGCGATGAAGCGCATCGTCCTCTTGGTGCCCTTCTTCTTGAAGACGCGTGCGAGTTCGAGGGTGATGGCTGTGCCTCCGGCGTTGTCGCCTGCTCCGGCGACCTCTAGGACGGTGTCGTAGTGGCCGCCGACGACTATGATCTCCTCGGGGCGCAGTGTGCCCTTGAGTTCGGCGACGACGTTCTGTGTCTTGACGATCTTCTCCTCGGTTACTGCGACTAGGCGCATCGTCTTGGCGCCCGACTTGACGAGGTTGACACCGTCCTCGAAGGTGACCCTGACCATGGGTATGTCGACGTACTTCTTGCGGAATGTGGGGCTGCCCCAGAGGTTCTTCGCCATAGCCTTGGGCGTCGCCTCGATGATTATTATGCCTGCAGGCTTGTATTTCTTGAGCTGGGCGAAGGCGCGGTCCCTGTTTGCGGGTGCGCCGCCGGTGATTATGATCTTGCCCTTTACTTCAGGCGTGATGTACTCCTCGTCGTAGGTGTCGAGGTAGAGCAGTTCGCCGGTAACGCCTTTGGGGCCGGTGCTCCCCGAGAGGGGCATGACTTCGCAGGCAACCTCCGCTTTGTACGGCTTCAGCACGTCGAGTTTCTGCGCCTTTATTATGCCCGTGAAGGCGTTGAACTCATCGATCTGGGCGTCGTAGCCGAGTCTCTTGAACTCGGACAGTATCCACTCGGCTGACCGCCTCTCCACGTCTGTGCCACTGGGCCGTGGACCTATGTCTACGGCGAGCTTCTTCATGTAGGCGAATGCCTTCTCCCCGCTGAAACTCATGATCCGTTCCTCGACCTAGAGGCGTGCAGTCATCATAAAGGATTGACGCCTCCGGGTAACTGTCTTAAGCCTCGGGGCGCATCCCTTCCACCCATGAGGAACCTTGTCAAGCAGAAGTTGAAGGCCGGCAAGCCGGCGATTGGGACGTGGGTGTCCATAGGCCACCCCGACATGACTATGTACCTCGCGGACATGGGCTTCGACTGGCTCGTTTGCGACATGGAGCACAGCGCCTACGGCCCAGAGACGTATCACAGCCTCGTGCAGAGCATGCTCTACGCCCGGGACAAATGCATGCCGTTGGCGCGCATACCCTGGGTCGACCTGATCTGGTGTAAGAAGGTGTTGGACGCTGGCGCCATGGGGCTCGTGTTGCCCCGCGTGGAGTCGGCGAAGATGGCGAAGGAGGCAGTCCGCCTCATGAAGTACCCGCCAAAGGGCGAACGCGGCGCGGGACCACGCCTAGCCGCCTTCCGCGACCCGGACTACTTCAAGACGGCGAACGACGAGATACTCGTCATCCCGATGATCGAGTCGGTGAAGGGAGTGGAGAACCTCGACGAGATATTCAGCGTCGAAGGCGTAGACGCCTGCTTCGTGGGGCCGAGCGACCTCAGCCTCGACATGGGCATACACAAGCAGTACACGAATCCCAAGTTCATCGAGACGCTTGACAGGATCGTGGACGCGGGCAGGGAGCACGGCGTCGCGCCGGGCATGCACTGCTTCGTCACGCAGGACGCCACCGACATAAACGACGCCATAAAGAGGGGCTTCAGGTTCTGCGCCCTCGACACCGACCTCGGCTACCTCACACGCTCCGTGAAGACGACGATAGGCTACGTTAAGGGTTGGAAGCCGGGTGGCACCGGCGAGGCACCCGCCGTCTAAAGCCTATATTTCCCAAACCACTGATTCTAACCTATGATCAGCCTCGCCGAGGTAACCGGCCTCAAGATCACCACCCTCCTCGACAACATAACGCAGAGCGCGGGCCCCGTCGCCCACTGGGGCTTCTCCGCCCTGCTCGAATACGATGCCGAGGGCAAGAAGCGCGTGCTCCTAGACACGGGCAGCGATAGGGAGTGCATCCTCAGGAACCTGAAGACACTGAAGATCGACCTCAGGGGCATCGATGCAGTCGTGCTCAGCCACGGCCACTGGGACCACACATCCGCCACAGTGGACGTGGTCAAGGCGGCGGGTGGCGTGAGTGTCTACGCTCACCCCTCGGCGTTCCAGCCCGTCTTCAGGGTGGACGAGAAGGGGAAGAGGCACAGGATATCGGTGCCTGATGGGCAGGGTGTCGCCGATATAGAGGCAGCAGGTGGACAGATAATCCTCTCCAAGACACCAATCGAGGTCGCGCCCGGCGTCTGGGCCACCGGCGAGGTGCCACGCGATAGCTTCGAGACAATCATGGAACTCGTTAAAGAGCGGCTCGTCAGGGAGGGCTCGGACGCCCCGGATACGATCCCCGACGACCAGTCTCTCTTCCTTCGCGAGAAGGGCGTGGGGCTGACCGTGATCACGGGCTGCGCCCACTCCGGCCCGCTCAACATACTCTCTTACGTCGAGGCGCTAACAGGCGAGAGGGTGAAGGCGCTCATTGGCGGCACTCACCTTACTGGGAGGAAGCCCGAGTACACGGCGGCGACCATTGAGGGGCTGAGGAAACACGACCTCCGTATCCTCTCGCCTTGCCACTGCACGGGCTTTAAGGCTATGGCGGAGCTATCCCACACCTTCCCCGAGACCTTTGTCCTCAACTACTCAGGGAACACGCTAGAACCCGCGAAGATACTTCGCGAGAGAAAAGCCCCGTTATGACCCGACGAACTTCTCTATCCCGGCGACTATGCCCTTGAACGCCTTGGCGGCGGGGCTGTCGGGGTTCTCCATTGCGAAGGGCTTGCCCGAGTCGGAGTCCTTGGCGACGCGCGGGTCGAGGGGCATCGCCCCGAGGAACGGCACGCCCATCGAATTTGCGATCTTCTCGGCTATCCCCTCGCCGAATAGGTCTATCCTGTCGCTGCAGTGTGGGCAGATGAGGTAGCTCATGTTCTCGACGAGGCCGATGACCGGCGCCTTGAGCTGCCTCGCGAACGTCACCGACTTCTCCACAACCTGCCCGCTGACCTCGTTCGGCATTGTGACTATTACGACACCGTCTATGTCCTGCAGAAGTTGCAGTACAGTGAGTGCCTCGTCCCCCGTGCCCGGGGGCAGGTCGATGAGCAGGAAGTCGAGGTCTCCCCACTCGACCTCTGATAGGAGCTGGCGTATCGCGCTCATCTTAAGGGGGCCGCGCCAGATGACGGGGGCGTCCTGCGTCGGCAGGAGGAAGTCCATCGAGGCGACCTTGATGCCCGATGGCGACGCTGGCGCGATTATGCCTCCCTCGGCGTTCACCTCGAGCTGCGCGCCTTTCATCCCCAGCATCTTCGGCACGGTCGGGCCGTGGATGTCAGCGTCGAGGACCCCGACCCGCTTGCCCTCTGCCGCGAGCGCCGCGGCGAGGTTGACGGTCACGAGGCTCTTACCGACGCCTCCCTTGCCGCTCATCACGGCGACCTTATGCTTGACACGATCCATGCGCGCCCTGAGCCTGTTCATCTCCTCAACGCGCCTGACGAACTCCTCGCCCCTGCGGGCCTCATCCGGGTTGGCCGACACAGGAGAGCCACACGCCCCGAGGCGTAATAAACCTATCAGGTTTGGACGAATGAGCAATTAGTATTTTAACCGGCTCGACGGTTTCAACAAGAGTGGTCCACCTTGATGGAGAGGCTTAAGCGTAGGCTGCGGGGCGTCGAGGCGCTCGACGCATGGGCAGCCGTTGCCATACTTCTCAGGGAGGAGGTGAACGACTACGAGACTCTTCTCGTCAGGCGCGCCGAGGTGCTTGGCGACCCGTGGTCGGGGGACATGGCGTTCCCCGGGGGCAAGAGGTCGCAAAACGACCGCACATTGCAGGATACGGTCATGAGGGAGGTTCAGGAGGAGACGGGCATAGACCTCTCCGCCCTCACGTACATCGGTGGTCTCCCAATCGTATTCTCATCGCTTCGCCCCGGGAAGGACGTGCTCCCCATCGTCTACCTCTACGATGGGCGTCCGGAGATCAGGCTCAACACCGAGCTGACATCCTACCGCTGGGTCCACCTCAAGGAGCTACGAGCCAGCAGGTGCACCGCGAAGGTCAAGGGGTGGGAGGGAGAGGTCTTCAAGCTCGGCGACGACATAGTTTGGGGCCTAACCTACAAGATGCTGAATAAGCTGCTTGAGATGCTGGACGAGGCCTAGCCGAGCACCTTTTTCAACGCCTTGGCAACATCAACCGGCTGCTCGCCTATGAAAGCACCCGCGCCCCTGAGGGCATTCATCTTGCTGTCCGCCGTCCCGGCTGAGCCCTGTATTATGGCGCCGGCGTGCCCCATCCTCTTTCCGGGTATGGCTGCGCGCCCGGCGATGTAAGCGGCGACGGGCTTCGTGAACCCACCAACTGCTATGAAGTCGGCTGCCTTCTCCTCCGCGTCTCCGCCGATTTCGCCGATGAGGGCCACCGCCTTCGTCTCGGAGTCCTTCTGGAACCACTTGAGGAGTTCGATGTAGTCGAGGCCGACGACTGGGTCGCCCCCTAGGCCGACGCATGTGGATTCACCGAGTCCCTGGTTCGTGACGTGGGCGGCGATCTCGTAGAAGAGTGTGCCGCTGCGACTGATGATGCCGACTGAACCGCGTTTGAAGACCTGGTTTGGCATTATACCCATCTTGGATTCGCCTGCCTTGATGAGGCCGGGGGTGTTGGGTCCGACGACGGTGGTGCCGAGCTGTCTGGCGCGTGCCACTAGCTCGATTGTGTCCCTGACGGGTATGCCCTCTGTGATGACGACGACTGGGTCCATGCCCGCCTCCATGGCCTCGAGGGCTGCGTCGAGTGCGCCTCCGGCTGGGACGAATATGATTGATGCGTCACAGCCGTGCTTTTCCTTCGCCTCGGCGACCGTGTCGTAGACGGGTGTGCTGTCGACCTCCTGTCCTCCGCGGCCGGGGGTGACTCCTGCGACGACTTTTGTGCCGTACTCCTTCATGCGAGCGGTGTGGAACCTGCCCTGCGTGCCGGTTATGCCCTGCACGACGACCTTCGTTTCCTTGTTTATGAGCTTCATTTTTATGCCCCCTTCGCGAGGTTGACGGCCTTCTGAGCCGCCTCCTCCATAGTGTCGTCCGTCTCTATGCCTGCGCCGTGGAGTAGCCGTTTTCCCTCCTCCTCGTTTGTGCCCATCATCCTGACGACTATGGGCTTCGTGTCGTTGAGTTTCTTCCGCGCATCAATGATTCCCTTGGCCGTGTCGTCGCAGCGGGTGATGCCGCCTAGGACGTTTACGAAGAGCGCCTTGACGCGGTTGTCCTTGAGGACGAACTCGACGGCTTTGCCTATGCGTTCAGGGTTTGCGCCTCCGCCGAGGTCTAGGAAGTTGCCAGCGTGGCCGCCGTAGAGCATGACGGTATCTAGGGTCGCCATCGTGAGGCCGGCGCCGTTTCCTATGATGCCTATGTCGCCGTTGAGTTCGACGTAGGTAAGGTCCATTGCCCGCGCCTCCATCTCCCGGGGCGTGAGCTCCCCCTCGAAGCTCTCTAGGAACTTGGCTTCGAGCTCTTTGTGCCTGTAGAGGGCGTTGTTGTCGACGTTTAGACGCGCGTCGGCGGCGATGAAGCCGTCGGCGGTCTCGACGAGTGGGTTGATCTCCGTGAGCTCCGCATCCATCTCATACGCGACCCTGTAGAGCTTCATGAGTATGTCGCCGAGTTGCTGCATCTTCTTGCCGTTGTAGCCGAGGCGCTTGGCGACGCCGTTGGCGTGGTAGCTCCTGAAGCCCCTGAGGGGATCGATGTTGTACTTGACTATCTTCTCAGGCGTCTTGGCCGCGACCTCCTCGATGTTGACGCCGCCCTCCCTTGAGGCGAGGATGATGAAGCAGCGGGACGCCCTGTCCACGATTACTCCGAGGTAGACCTCGTGCTGTATTGTGAGCCTCTCCTCGACGAGGACCTTGCGGATGGGCAGGTCCTTGATCCTCATGGCGAGTATCTGCTTGGCGACGGACTGGGCCTGCTCGGGGGTGTCCGCGGGTTTGATGCCTCCTGCCTTGCCCCTGCCGCCTACTCCGACCTGCGCCTTGACCACGACTGGTTTTCCGATCTTCGTGAACGCGTCTCTGGCCTCCTCGGGGGTCGACGCAACGGCGCTCGCGCCGAGCGGTACGCCGTATCGCCTGAAGACCTCCTTTGCCTCGTACTCTAGGAGCTTCAATCTTGCACCTTCGTTGGGGGAGACTATTCCCCGGCGACTAGATAATTATTCTGGGGCACGACACGCGAATCAACGTTAAATCTGCATCACGCCCCACTATCTGCCATGTCTAAGGACGTCGTCAAGAAGAAGGTAATCGATGCGATAGATGCGCGCGCCGACGAGATCATAGGAATCGGCGAGGCGATATGGAAGAAGCCCGAGCTCGGCTTCAAGGAGTGGAAGACCGCCGAGCTAACCGAGAAGAAGTACAAGGAGATGGGGTGGGACTACGAGTCCAAGATAGGCATCACGGGCTCCAAGGCGTACGTCAAGAAGAAGGGCAAGGGGCCGGTAATCGGAGTCATCGGTGAACTCGACGCCATACGCGTCCCAGACCACCCCGAGTGCGACCCCATCACGGGCGCTGCCCACAGCTGCGGCCACAACGCCCAGATGGCAGCGATGCTCGGCGCGGGCTTCGGCCTAAACGACGTCATGGGCGAACTAGAGGGCAACGTCGCCCTGCTA
>DUKA01000196.1 GCA_013329615.1 Candidatus Bathyarchaeota archaeon | reverse complement strand
TCGCTGCGCACGACTATGCGCTTCTTAATTATGCCGGCAATCTCGCCGACTATGTGGCTCTGTTCAATAAGTGTCTCGGGCTTCTGGGTGTAGATGGCGAGGCGTGGGCCCTCGAACTCGATCCTCGTGATCCCGACCTCGGCGGGTATCTTCTCAAGGATCGTCTTCCTGATCTCTTCGTAGCTAAGTCCTTGGGGCTTCTGCATCACTGCATCCAACTAGGCCTTCAATAACGCTTCCTTCTCGGCGGGTGGTAGCTCCCTGAATCCCTTCTTGTCGATGACGGCGACGTCGAAGCTGTCTCCGCTGTATGTGTCCCTCTTCATCGCGGAGTCAATAGCCCTAACGACGACTGGGAGCATCTCCTTGACGGATTTATCCTCCTTGTAGAGTGCTTCGAGTACGCCGTAGGCGAAGGGGCTTCCGGAGCCCGTGGATATCATCTTGTCCTCGAGTAGGCTGCCGAAGGGGTCTAGGTTGAATATGTGTGGCCCAGTGAGGTCGTATCCGCCGACTATCGCCTGCATCGGCAGGGGGGCGCCGGCTTCACGGTTCTGGAACAGGATGCTTGAGACTAGGGTGGCCGCCGACTTTACGGGCATGGGGCGTCCCTTCTCCAGCTCGTAGAGACGGGTGTTTACCTTCAGAATCTCGACGACCCTCTGAGCGACGGCTACGCCGCCGGCGATGGTCATCGCGAGATTTCCGGTGATCTGGTAGACCTTCTTCGCGTGCTTGCTCGCGACGTAGTTGCCAGATGTGGCCCTGGTGTCGGTGCCGAGAATGATGCCGTCCTTGCAGACGACGCCTACCGTCGTTGTCCCCTTAAACGCCTCAATTTCTTTTGCCATGTTCCTTCCCCTACTAACGCTCTAGAGAGGGTATCCTTAGAAGGAAGACCAAAATTAGATTCAGTGTGTTATTTAAAAACCTTTTCAGTTTATTGAAAAATGGGGACCACAGGGGTTAAAGCCCACGGGCTCCCCCATGCTTTCAGCACCCAGGGTTCACGATGGCTCAACCAGACCCCCCGAAGGCGTCCCCCGTCCACCGGATAGACCTACCCAGGATCGTTTTAGTGGGTAAAGGCGTTCTATCCTCGATCTATGGAATATGCCACGAACTCGGGTACCGTAAGGCCCTCGTCGTCACCGGGAAGAGCACCTTCAAGGTGGCGGGGGAGCGGGTCCAGTGGATGCTCGCGAACGAGGGCATGGGCTCGAACAGGTCGCTCGTCGAGGATGCGCAGCTCGAGACAGTGGGGCGGGTCATGGAGGACGCTGGGAAGGCTCGGGCGAACGTCCTCATCGGCGTCGGCGGAGGCAGGAGCATAGACGTGGCGAAGCTTGCCGCCGCGAAGACGGGTAAAGCTTTCATAAGCGTTCCCACCGTAGCGAGCCACGACGGGATAGCGAGCAGTCTCGCCTCGGTGAAGGGCATGGAGCGCCCCTACACTGTCAAGGCGGTCTCACCCGTCGCCGTCGTCATGGACAGCGGAATAATCGCCGCCTCACCATACAGATTCACCGCCGCGGGCTGCGGCGATGTCATAAGCAAGGTGACCGAAGTCGAGGACTGGAAGCTCGCACACGCGGACAACGGCGACTACTACGGCGCATACGCCGCCAGCCTCGCCCTCATGAGCAGCCAACTCATCATGGAGAGCGCCGAACGCATAAGAAAGAACACCTCGGAGACCGTCCGCGACCTCCTCGAGGCGCTGATAAGCTGCAGCACCTCGATGAGCATAGCGGGGAGCAGCCGACCGTGCAGCGGCTCGGCGCACCTCTTCAGCCACGCCCTCGATCTGATCGTGGATAAACCCGCCCTGCACGGCGAACAATGCGGCGTCGGCGCCATAATGATGGCGAAGCTCCACGGCATGAACTGGGAGAAGGTCAGGGAGAGCCTCGAAAAGATAGGCGCGCCGACGACCGCCGCCGGCCTCGGCATAAAGAGAGAGAAGATCATAGAGGCACTCGCCATGGCGCAGGGAATAAGACCTGACAGATACACGATACTCTCCAAGATCCCCCTGGATAAGTCCTCGGCGGAGGCACTCGCCGTCGAAACAGGCGTGATCTAGACGCGTCGCATTCGAAGGTGTCTATCCCAGAACCAACTACACATTTATATGAACAGAACCCACTCAAAAGCTGAGATCAGCCCCTGGTGGACATTTTGAGCAGCGTCCAGTTGAAGGTTGCAGAAGCGAAGCAGCAGAGAGACGTCGGGCGAAGCATAGCCCGCATGGACTCGGATACGATGAAGACCCTAGGCGTCACAGTAGGCGACGTGGTCGAGGTGGTCGGCAAGAAGTCCACGGCTGCGAAGGCGTGGCCAGCCTACCCGGAGGACCAGGGGTTAAGCCTCCTACGCATAGACGGCTTCATTAGGAAGAACTGCAACGTGAGTATAAACGAGTTCGTGCAGGTGAAGAAGGCGGAGGCCGAGTATGCGGTCAGCCTCAAGCTGGCGCCCGTCGACATCAGGATCAGCGTCGACAACGACTTCATCCGCTTCGTCAAGGACCGGCTTATCGATCGCCCCGCCACCCGTGGGGACACGCTTCTAATCATGATGCTCGGCCACTCCGTGCCGTTCATGGTTGTGAACACCAGACCGGCGGGCATCGTCAAGATCAGCCCAACGACTGAGATTCAGATACTCAGCGAGCCCGTCCCCGAGATGGAGATGCCGAGCAGGACCACCTACGAGGACATCGGTGGGCTGAATGAGGAGATTCGGCGCATCAGGGAGATGGTCGAGCTTCCGCTCCGCCACCCCGAGATTTTCCAGAGGCTTGGCATCGACCCGCCGAAGGGAGTGCTGCTCCACGGCCCACCGGGCTGCGGTAAGACGCTCCTCGCTAGGGCGGTCGCCAACGAGTCTGATGCCAACTTCTACGCCATAAACGGCCCCGAGATCATGAGCAAGTTCTACGGCGAGTCCGAGGGCAGGCTCAGGAAGATGTTCGAGGACGCGGAGAAGAACGCGCCCAGCATCCTATTCATAGACGAGATAGACGCCATCGCGCCGAAGAGGAGTGAGGTCACCGGCGAGGTAGAGCGGCGCGTCGTCGCGCAGCTACTCGCCTGCATGGACGGGCTGAAGAGCAGGGGGCACATCATAGTCATCGGCGCCACGAACAGGCCAGACGCCATCGACGAGGCGCTGCGCCGTCCCGGGCGCTTCGATAGGGAGATCGAGATCGCCACCCCCGGCAGGGAGGGCCGCCTCGAGATCATGCAGATCCACACGCGAGGTATGCCACTCGCCGAGGACGTCAACCTCCAGAAGGTCTCAGAGTTCACGCACGGCTACACGGGCGCGGACCTTGAGGCGCTGAGCCGCGAGGCAGCAATGAAGGCGCTACGCAGATACCTCCCCAAGATCGACCTCGAGCAGAAGAGGATACCCCACGAGGTCCTAGACCAGATGGTCGTAACCACCGAGGACATAATGGGCGCCTTCAGAGAGGTCACACCCACCGCGATGCGTGAAGTTTACATCGAGACGCCGAACGTCCGCTGGGACGAGGTCGGTGGGCTCGAGGCCGTCAAGCAGTCGCTCAAGGAGGCTGTCGAGTGGCCGCTGAAGACCCCGGAGCGGTTCACGCGCTTGGGCATACAGCCGCCGAAGGGCATACTCCTTCACGGCCCGCCGGGCTGCGGCAAGACGCTTCTGGCACGCGCCGTCGCGACGGAGTCCGAGGCCAACTTCATCAGCATACGCGGCCCCGAGATATTCAGCAAGTGGGTCGGCGAGTCGGAGAAGGCGATCCGTGAGACGTTCCGCAAGGCGCGGATGGCTGCTCCTAGCATCATATTCTTCGACGAGTTCGATGCCCTCGTCCCCGCGAGGGGCGGAGGCGGCGACAACCGCGTCACAGAGCGCGTCATAAGCCAGCTACTCACGGAGATAGACGGCCTGATGACCCTCCAGAACATAGTTGTCATCGCGGCGACGAACCGCCCCGACATGATCGACCCCGCCATATTGCGCCCAGGAAGGTTCGACAGGCGCGTCTACGTGCCGCCTCCGGATCACGACGCACGCCTAAGGATACTTCAAATAAAGACGAAGGACATGCCGCTGGAGAAGGTGAAGATCGAGGACCTTGCGAAGAAGATGCAGGGCTACAGCGGCGCCGACATCGACGCCATCTGCCGTGAGGCAGCCATAAACGCCCTCAGGAGGGACCCCGATACCCAGAAGGTCCTCGGCACCGACTTCGAGAAGGTCATGGCTGATATAGTACCCTCGATCACTCCTGACATGGAGAAGTGGTATCAGGAGACGAACAAGCGTATCCGGGACCAGCAGAAGCCCCCGATGGATATCGCGTAGGTGAACAAGATGGACGCAAAGCTCATCCCTTCGACGGTCGTGGAGGCCCTCGGCAAGAACGGGGCGCAGGAGTTCGACGACCTCCTCAAGCAGGTGCAGAAGTACCAGAAGGACATAAACGAGACCGAGTTCGGCAAGCTCCTCATGGACATGGAGATTCAGGGTCTCGTCAGGGTCACGAAGATGGCGAAGGGTAAGCGCAGGATAGAGCTGGCGTAGGGGGTCACGTGATGGGCGTCCAGTTCGGCGACCTCGTGGAGCCCCGCAAGATTTCTCTGGATGAACTGAAGGGCAGGGCCGTCGCCTTCGACGGGCACAACGTCATCTACCAGTTTCTAGCGATCATCCGAGGTCAGGGCGGGGAGCAGTTGATGGACGCGCAGGGGCACGTCACGAGCCACCTGAGTGGTATCCTTTACAGGAATAGTAACTTGATGGAGGCGGGTGTACGCGTCGTCTACTGCTTCGACGGCAGGCCGCACGAGTTCAAGAGACAGACTCTCGAGGCGCGCCACGAGATCAGGGTGCAGGCGAAGCAGAAGTTCGAGAAGGCTGTCGAGGAGGGTGACCACGTCGCTGCGCGTCGCTGGGGGCAACAGAGCGTCGTCGCGACAACGAACGTCATCGTGGACGCAAAGAGGCTCCTCGGGCTTATGGGGATACCCGTGATTCAGGCGCCGAGCGAGGGGGAGGCGCAGGCCGCCCACATGGCGATAAAGGGCAGCGTCTGGGCATCATCTAGCCAGGACTTCGACTCGATACTCCTCGGCGCGCCACGCCTCGTCAGGAACCTCAGTATAAGCGGCCGCCGCAAGCTCCCGAAGAAGAACGTCTATATAAAGGTCGAGCCCGAGATGTACGAGTATCAGAAGCTACTCGTGGAAGTCGGGCTCACGCGTGAGCAGCTGATAGACGTTGGCATCCTCATCGGGACAGATTACAACCCCGACGGCGTCAAGGGTATAGGGCCGAAGACGGCGATCAAGCTCATCAAGAAACACGGCAGCCTCGAGGCGGTGATCCCCGAGCTGCCGAACGCAGAGTTTCCACACCCAATAAACGAGATACGGGAACTCTTCCTACGCCCACAGGTCACTGATGACTACAAGCTGGACTGGGGGAAACCCGACACGGCGGGTATACTCAGCTACCTGTGTGGGGAGCACAACTTCAACAGGGAGAAGGTTCTCGCAGCCATCGATAAGATGAACAAGGGCTTCTCGTCGGCGACGAAGGGCACCGCGCGCCTCGATAAGTGGTTCGGATGACACGTTTTTAGCCAACCCGAAGACATTTTAACCGATGGATCTCGATGCGTTCTTCCGGGGCGAGGTAAAGCCCGCCCTCGGATGTACGGAACCCGGCGCAGTAGCGTACGCCACATCCACAGGCGCGAAGCACCTCGGAGGCAAACCAGACGGCATAAGCCTCGAACTCTCTACGAACATCTACAAGAACGGAGTCAACGTCGGCGTCCCCAACACCGGCGGCCTTAAGGGCAACAGCCTCGCCGCGGCGCTCGGCGCAATAGCCGGCGACTCCACGCTCGGCCTGCAGTCACTCGCACACGTCAAACCCGAAGACGTCCAAGAGGCAAAGAAGTTCGTTGACGCCGGCGCGGTGTCGACGAAGATAGTCGGCAACCCGGGCGTCTACATCAAAGCAACGCTAAGACGGGGCGCGAAGAACGCGACGGTAACCATCTCGGGCAGGCACGACAACATCGTGGAGATCAGCGTCGACGGCAAGGCGATATTGTCGAAGGAGGCGGGAAAGTTCTCCTCGGGCGGCGCAGATTACGTCGACGAGCTTCTGAGCAACGACATGGAGGGGCTCTGGCTCATAGCCGGAGGCCTCACGCCGGCTCAGGAGGCGCTTATGATCGAGGGCGCCAAGATGAACGCCACCGCGGCGGAGGAGGGTGTCGAGTCCCCGTGGGGCTGCGGCGTAGGGTACTACCTCCACAGCCACTCTCCCGAAGGAGATCTCCTCTGGGACGTCAAGGCGAAGACGGGGGCGGCCGCCGACTTCAGGATGGGTGGCGGGCCGAACCCGATCATGAGCAGCTCGGGGAGCGGGAACCACGGCATCACCGCCATAGTCCCAGTGGTCGTCGTGGCGAAGAAACTCGGCAAGACCGACAGGGAGCTTGCCGAGGCGTTGGCTCTCAGCCACCTCGTCACCCGGTATATCAAGGCGTACACGGGCATCATTACGCCGACGTGCGGTTGCTCGATAGCCGCGGGCGCTGGAGCCTCAGCTGCGATCGTACGCCTCATGGGGGGCACGCCAAAGCAGGCGGAGATAGCGATAGCCAGTCTCATCGCCTCGGTCATGGGCATGGTCTGCGACGGCGGCAAGGGCAGCTGCGCCCTCAAGGTCTCCACGGCGGGCGGGGAGGCCTACACGAGCGCCCTCCTCGCAGTCAGCGGTGGAGGCGTCACAGACACGCAGGGGCTGATCAAGCCCGACCTCAAGAACGTCGCCGAGACCCTCGGCGCACTCAGCAAGGAGGGCTTCCAGAACCTCGACGCCCTCATACTCGACGTAATGAGGCGTCAGAACTAGGCGTCTTCTTTTATCCCCTCATTAGTATAATCAATCAGGATGATTCGGGCTGTCCTCTTCGACCTCAACGGCACACTTTACAAGTTCTGCCTCTACAAGATCCAGAAAGAAGGTAAGATACTAGCCGAAACCGACTATGAGAAGCTGTACGGGTAGACGAGGAAGGACGGCCTCATGATGGCAGGGCGCCACACGAAGAGGACTGTTTTTCCAATCTAGTTTCAAGATTCCCCCGTCGAGGCTATGACTTACCCGAGTTCCTTTTCCCTCGTGGTGTTGCAGGCGGTCTGGTTGATGGGGCTGGGGAGAGGCGTCGTCGCGGGTGTGATCGGCTGCGCGATGTGCCTGACCGCTGCGAGGCGGGTGGTATCGGTGTGTGTGGTGTCGGGGTGGTAATGAG
>DUKA01000058.1 GCA_013329615.1 Candidatus Bathyarchaeota archaeon | reverse complement strand
CAGGGTGCCGGTCTTGTCGGAGCATACGACGGTTACTGCGCCGAGTGTCTCGGCGGAGGATAGTTTTCTGAGTATGGCGTTTCTCTTCGCCAGTTCCCTAGCGCCTAGGGCGAGGGATATGGTCACAACCGCCGGTAGCCCTTCGGGGACGGCCGAGACTGCGAGCGACACGGAGACCATCAGGGAGTCGAGTATCGACTCGATACCGAGGCCGCTCCTGAATATCTCAACGACGAAGATGAGTATGACGATGCCGATGATGATCTTGCCCAGCTTCGTAGCGAAGCTTTCGAGTTTCTGCTGGAGCGGCGTCGCCTCCTCCTCCACGCTCTGCACGAGCTCAGCGATCTTGCCGAACTCGGTGCCCATTCCGGTTCCGGTCACGACGACGTGCGCGCGCCCGTATGTGGCGTGGGTGCCCATGAAGACCATGTTCTTCCTGTCGGCGACGGGGGTATTCTCCTGAATAACCCCGCGTTTCTTGCTGACCGGTGAGGACTCGCCCGTGAGGGCTGCCTCCGCCGTCATCAAGTCAGTCGAGTCCAACAACACGGCGTCGGCCGCGATGTGGTCGCCGGCTTCGAGGATGAGGATGTCACCCGGTACGACCTCCCTCGCGGGTATAACCGTGAGTTTCCCGTCGCGGAGGACGTGTGCACGCGGCGCCTGAAGCTTCTTCATGGCGTCGATGGCCTTCTCGGAGCGGTACTCTTGGATGAAGCCAACCGCGGCGTTGAGGACTACTATGAGTCCGATTGTGATGGCGTCGATGTACTCGTTCATTGAGTCTTCGCCGCCGCTCTTGTACCAGCCGATGGCGACTGAGACGACGATGGCGATCAGAAGCATGATGACAAAGATATCCTTGAACTGGTTGAGCAGAATCTGCAGCGGTGTAACCCGCTTCTTCTCAACAAGCTCGTTATAACCGTACTTCTTGATCCTTGCGTCTGCTTCGCCTGCAGTCAAACCGTTTTCGGTGGATTGTAGTTCGTTTAGAATTTCATGTGCGTCTTTTGAAAACCATTGCTTTTTTTCCAAGCAATCACCGCGTGTCTCCTTCTAGGAAATTCGGTACCCCTAAAAAGATTTGGGATTCTGTTTTCGTAATGTAAAGATGTTATAGCCTGAGTCGGAGGATATTATTCCGATTATCTTGGTAAAGAGCGGGAAGAAGATTGACCTGAACGTGGTAAGGGAAAAGCTCAACTCCAGCCTTCTCTCCGATGTGCTAGATGGGATGGGCATAAGGAACCAGTGCATGGCACAGGGGATACGCCCCGCCTACCCGGGCGCTGTGGTCGTAGGCAGAGCCCACACGATGCTCATGGTCGACCTTTACGAACCCGAGCAGGACACCTTCAAGCTCCAGCTCGAAGGCATCGACTCGTTAAAGACCGACAACCTCATGGTCGTCGCGTCGAACGGCTCGACCTCAGCCGCCCTGTGGGGGGAACTGCTCTCAACCGCCGCCAAGTGCAGAGGGGCCACGGGAGCAGTAATCGACGGCCTCGCCCGGGACATAAGGCAGATCGAGGAGATGCCTTTCCCCGTCTTCGCCGCTGGCATCCGCCCCATCAGCAGCAAGGGGCGCGTAATAGCCATCGGATACGGTTGCAGGATAAAATGCGGAGGCGTCTACGTCGAGGAGGGGGACCTCGTCGTCGGCGACGTCGACGGAGTGACCGTCGTACCCGATACAGCTATAGAGGAGGCGGTCGAACGCGCCTTGGTGAGGGCAGGCAGTGAAAAGAAGACCCGGAAGGAACTCCTAGCCGGATCGACACTGAGCGCCGTCTACGCAAAATACGGCACAATCTAACCGATGCCGAGAAGAAGGAGCGCACGGTACAGCAACCCGCCGAGGACCACCGCCAACCCGGTCTCGACGACACTGATTATCGCCGCAGCCTTCCAACCAAACTCCTTTGCGAGCACCGCTATCGTCGCTATACACGGTATGTAGATCATGACGACGAAGGCGAAGACAAACATCTGGTTCGGCGTCAGTATCATCGCGAAGTTTGTCGTGCCCATTATCGATGCGAGAAGGATCAGCGTCAGCTCCTTCCTCAATATCCCGAAGATGAGGACTACGCCCGTCGCGGCTGGGAGCCCCAGCCACAGCACAGTCACCGGGCTGAACAAGCCCTGAATCACGTTTAGAAGCCCGAGCATGTTCGCAACGTAGATGGCGAGGTTTCCCACCACCATTATCGGGAATGCCTCATTGACGAAGGCCTTGAGCCTGAACCACGTCCTCTGCGCCGTGACCTTTGCTGAGGGGCGCTTGTAGATGGGCATCTCCATTATGAGTCCGACCGGCTCGCCAGGGAGCGCCTTGAAGGCGATCCTCCCGAGCACGAAGATGAGGACGAAGTCGAGGACGTAGAGTGCGACCGCCCACTCGAAGCCCAAGTAGGTCGCCACCAGCCCCATGATGACTATGCTCCTCGCGGCGCAAGGGACGAGGCTCGAAACAAACGCGCAGATAAGGCGCTCCCTCTCCGTCTCCATGATGCTGCAACCCAGACACGCTGGGACGTTGCAGCCGAAGCCGAGCATCACCGGAATGAAGCCCTTACCGTGGAGCCCGATCTTGTGCATGAGAGAGTCCATGAGGAAAGCTATCCTGGCAAGGTAGCCGGAGTCCTCTAGGAGGCTGAGGACGAGGAAGAACGGCACGATGTAGGGTAGGGCTATCGAGACGCCCGCGAAGACGCCCTCCAACAAGCCACTCCACACGAAGTTCTGCACTGCGCCCTCCCCGACGGTCCCAAAGAACCACGCCTTCAGCCCAGCGAAGGCGGTGCCTAGAGCCCCGGCGGCGACGTCGCCTAGGGTAAATATTGAGAAGAACATGCCGAAGATGATCCCAAGCATTATGACGTAGCCGAAGACGGGGTGGCTCGTGGCGTCTTCGAGGCCCTTGAGTATGCTCTTCTTTGGCTCCACTATATTCGAGACAGTGGAAGCTATTCTGCTTGCTTGGATGTATCGCTCGGATGTGATGACGCTGGCGGCGTCGTGCCCGTGTATCTCCTCCATCCTCCTCCTAGCGGAGGAGACCTCCTCCTTGACCCGAGGGAAGACCCCATAGACAAGCGACTCTATCTCCTCGTCACCTTCGAGGAGCTTGATCGCTACCCAGCGCCGTGGATAGGGCGTTTCGAGGACGCCTAAGGACGCGGTCAACCCCACCACCACCTTCTCGACCTCTATGCCGAAGGGAAGTGGGCGCGACGGCGCCACATCGTCTCTGTGAATCTTGATGGCTTCATCCATCAACTCATGTAGCCCAATGTCCTTAACAGCAGTCGTCGCAACGACCGGTACGCCGAGAAGCTCCGAGAGGCGTCGGACGTCTATCTGGACCCCCCTCTTCTCGGCGACATCTATGAGGTTCACAGCGACTATTAAGCGCGGCTCGAGCTCGAGTAGCTGCGTCGTGAAGAACAGGTTTCTCTCGAGTGCGGAGGCATCCACGACGTTGATGAGTGCATCGGGGTGCTCGATGGCGATATACTCTCGGCTTACCTTTTCCTCGAGGCTGTAGGTGCTCAGGCTGTAGATGCCGGGTAGGTCGACGACGTCGATCGTGTAGCCGTCGTGGACGAGCGTGCCCTCGGCGCGTTTGACGGTCTTCCCCGGCCAGTTACCGACGTGTTGATGAAGCCCAGTGAGCTGGTTGAATATGACGCTCTTACCGACGTTAGCGTTTCCCGCTAGGGCGACCGTGATTACCCCTTTCTCCGCCGGTTTCCATGCCTCTTGGTCTGACAACTTTAGCGCCTTCAGTGTATGATGTGGTGTGGCCCGTGCGGGTGTGCTACGGGCTCCTTGGTCTCCGCGACTTCGACATAGACCTTTTCGGCGAGTCCCCTTCCAAGTGCGAGTCTAGTTCCCTTTACCTCGACCTCGATGGGGCCTTGGAAGGGGGCGGCGTTGACGACCTTGATCTCCGCGCCGGAGCAGAGCCCCATGTCGCCTATTCTCTGGCACGCCGTTCCGCCGCCACGTGTGAAGGCGACGCGCCCAGAATCGCCGGGCCTCATCATCGACAACTGCGTCAGCAGCCTCGGCTTCGCGTTCTCCCTGAGTGTCTTACACTCGTCGCAGGAGGAGTAGTTGAGCGTGCAGGGGGGGATGGCTTTGCTGTCATCGGGGCACGTCGAGGGGTTGTTGAGCTTCTCGCAGAGCGCCGAGGCGACCTCGTCGCTTACACTGTGCTCCAGTCGGCACGCCTCATCGTGCACCTTCTCCTTCGAGAAGCCGAGCGAGTCGTGCAGGAACCTCTCAAGGAGCCTGTGCTTCCTGACGACACTCTGGGCCCTCGCGGAGCCCTTCCCGGTGAGGAGGACGCCCTTGTAGGGCTCATAGGTGATGAGTCTCTCGTCCGCGAGTTTTTTTATCATCTGGGTGACGCTCGCGGGGGATACGCGCAGCTTCTCAGCCAGGTTTTGGTTCTTTGCCAGTTCTCCGCTCTCGTTGAACGCGTATATGGCTTCTAGGTACTCTTCGACGCTCTCACTCATCCCGGGTCAGGGATTTTAAGCGCGCCTAAAAT
>DUKA01000085.1 GCA_013329615.1 Candidatus Bathyarchaeota archaeon | reverse complement strand
GTCGAGCCGTGGACCTACAGCAAGTTCACATACCTCAAGAAGGTGGGGTGGAAGGGGCTCACGGCTGGGCCGGAGAGTGGCGTCTACCGAGTCGGCCCGCTGGGGAGACTCAACGCCTCAGAGGGCATGGCGACCCCGCTGGCGAACGCCGAGTACAAGCGCATGTACGAGACACTGGGCGGGAAGCCCGTCCAATCAACTCTTGCGTTCCATTGGGCGCGCCTCGTGGAGCTACTCTACGCGGCGGAGCGCGCAGTCGAACTCAGCGCAGACCCCTCCATAACCAAGACCGACCTCCGCAACCCCGTCGGTAAACCCGGCGAGGGCGTGGGCGTCATCGAGGCCGCTCGCGGCACACTCTTCCACCACTACAAGCTCGACGAGGAAGCCATGGTCAAGAAGGCGAACCTCATCGTCGCCACCACAAACAACTACGCCGACATCTGCTGCAGCGTCCGAGACGCCGCCAAGGGGCTCATCAAGGGCGGAGAGGTCAGCGACGGGCTACTAAACAAGGTCGAGATGGCGTTCCGCGCCTACGACCCGTGCTTTGGATGCAGCACACACACACTCCCCGGCGAGGGACCGTTGGTCGTAGAGATCTTGGACTCTACCGGAAGAGTCGTGAAAAAGCTCTCCCGGTAAATACCCGCTTCAGCAGCTTCTACTTCTTTCCCAATGCCAAAGCGAGAATGGTGGCCAATACTCCCACTATGGCGGCGAAATAGGCGACACTCTGAGACGAGGAGAGTTCACTCCTCAAATCACTCACACTCCCTCTCAATTCCGTGAGGGCATCTGCTTGACTTGCCGACTCCGAGGCCAGATTACTATTCGTCGCAGACAACTCCCCGATCTCCCCCCGCACTGCACTGAGATCGGACTCCTGCACCGAGACCCTCCTCGTGGGGTCCTTCAGCCAGGCCTCGATGTCATGGAGCACATAGTCCTGCATCGGTCCTACCGAGAGGCTCCACCCGTCGGTCGGGTAGAAGAAGTGCCCCAGGCCGGGATACGATATCAGCGTGTGGTCGGGGTGCCCTATCAAGGTAAGTTTCTGCTCCAGAAGCAGTGCCTCCTCGAATGGTGTGGAGAAGTCTCCCTCGCCCTGAAGTATCAGGATGCTTGCGGTCACGTTGCCGATCATGTCCACCGTATTCACCCACTTGGCGTGGGATTGAACCAGCTTTGACCCAGGGTATGTAGCGGTCGCCATGTAGTCGATGAGCCTGACTAGGAAGGGCTTGAACTCACCCTCTATGCTCATGTAGCCGTCGCCGTCGGTGTCCCACTGTTGTCTCCAAGCAACCACGCCGTCCCTCTTCTCAAGTAGATCACTCGCCGTGAGCAGAGCCATGTTCTGTGTGAGAAGCTCGTCGAGAACCTCCTGCACCGAGAGCAATCCATCACCGTTCTTGTCCAACACATCTTCGGCGAGGGTTACCCTAAGATCAACGGATTTGTAGTAGCGGATGTCGTAGAGGCTCCGGGCAGCCGCCCCCATTATCACGATGCTCTTCACCTCGGGTCTATCCAGCGCCACTCTGGGGACGATGATCGAGGACTCGCTGTGACCGATCACCGTAATACGCCCAGCTTCAACCTCGGGCTGCGCCAACAAGACATCTAGAGCCTTCTCGGCGTCACGCTTCAGGTCATCGACGGTCATGTCGAAATACACTGTTTGATTTTGGAGCGTCCCGTTTGCCCCGACTCCTCGTTTGCTGTATCGAAGAACCGCGAAGCCCCTCTGTGAGAGGTACTCCGCTATCTGCAGGAATGTACCTCCGGGCTCACCCGTCTCTGACGATTCAGCGGAATAGTGCTCATCCATGTCGGTGGTGCCCCCTCCCGGTACGAGTAGGACACCAGGGTAGGGGCCGCTCCCAATGGCGGGTAGTGTTAACTGGGCGTCCGTCGTTAACCCGTCTCCAAGATCAATTACTAGATCTCTTCGAAGGATCGTCGTCGGATATAGGGCGAGGGCGTAATTGATCGACGATGTAAAGACTGCGAAGAGACACGCCACAAGTAAAGTGCGCCTAATGATTTTGTTGCCGAAAATTTTATTTCTAGTATTAGCGTCCAAGACTAAGCCCCCTAATCTGATGTGGAGCCGTCTTCGTCCCAGAGGAACAGCTCGTCTATCGTAGCCCCAAGTGCGACTGCCACGTCGTGCGCGAGCTTAAGGGAAGGGTTGTACTTCCCCCCTTCGAGGAAGACTATGGTTTCCCTCCTCACCCCCACCTTTAAGGCGAGGTCCGCCTGCGTCATGTCGTGGCGTGCCCTGTACTCCTTGATGCGCGTCCTCATCGACCCTCACGCGTCCTCTTTCCTGCCAAAGTAGTATCTTAGACCTAAGACGCTACAGCTTCCGATAAGGACCGCTGAGTTGATGACCACCATCGATTCCAACTGAGTCCCGCCAAGGAACTCTGAGTTGATGATATTGTAGAAGTTGAGGGCGATTAGGTAGTAAAGGGTTAGAAGTAGGGCTATCTGTGATGACTTTCCTTGTATCCTCTTCGTTCTCTCATCCTCAATGGGGTAGCCTGACTTCTTCGCTTGGATGATGTTCCATGTCATGTAAACCGCGATAGCCACTATTATGAGGGCGATCGCGGGTATCGAGATTTGCCAGATATCCATTCACACATCCTCCTTTGTTGTTTCTTTCACACATTATGTTGTGTTATTCTAACACAATGTTAGAACTACCGCACCATATTTATAAGGGTTTCTCTCCGCAGGGGATATAACCCTTCGCAGCCCATACCTGAGGGATGCGCACCCTCATCATCGGCGTCGGTAACCTTCTCAGGACGGACGACGGCGCAGGCATCCACGTCATCAACCGGCTCAACGCGCTGCACCCAGAGATCGAGACGGTAGACGCCGCGATGGGTAGCATCGAGATCATCGAGGCCATGAGGGGCTACGATACGGTGATAATCGTAGACGCTATAGAGACCACTGCTGAGCCCGGCACCATCTACAGGGTCAACCTGACTGGCGGTGAGCAGCCCCCCACGATAACCCATAGCCACGGCACGGACCTCCCCACCATCCTCCAACTTGGCCGCCAACTCTACCCCGACGAGATGCCCCGTGAAATAATCCTGCTAGCCATAGAGGCGGGGGACACAACGACAATAAGCGATGAACCGACGCGCAGAGTACGAGATGCAATCTCTCAGGTTGTCAAAACTATAGCTGAACTTATCAGCTAGGCACAAAGCGTCCAGCGCATGCGTGTCTAAACTATTATTAACCATAGAGGCGACTTGATTCCCCATGGTCAAGCTAGAAGGATTCGACTTCCCCGACGATCTCTACTACCACCGCGAGCACATGTGGGTCAAGGTCGAGGGCGACAAGGTACGCGTCGGCTACAACGACTGGGCGCAGAAGGCGGCGGGCAAGCTCCTGAGCCTCAAGACGAAGCGCCCCGGCGCACCCGTCGAGATGGGTAAGACTCTCGGCAGCATCGAGTCCGGCAAGTGGGTCGGCAGCCTAAAGGTCCCGATGAGCGGCGAACTCGTTCAGCTGAACGATGACGTGCTCAAGACGCCGAACCTGATAAACAGCGACCCCTACGGAAAGGGCTGGGTCGCCATAATCAAGCCGAGCAAGCTGCAGGATGAGCTCAAGATGCTAATCAGTGGCAAGGACTCCGCGGGACTGGAGGCGTGGCTCAAGGAGGAGCGCGCCAAGGCGAAGCAGTAGGCGGCTGAGAGCATAGAGAACTGGCGCCTAATCGATCTGGGCCAACCCGAGCCCCTCCTAGCCCAGACGTTCTACGAATCCGTCGCAGAGGCGGTCGAGAGGGGCAGCAGCCCGAACACGCTCATAATGCTTCAGCCCGGTGCGCCATACGCCTGCGTCGGCTACCACCAGGACCTTGAGAAGGAGCTCGACCTCGACTACTGTAAGAGTGTTGGGCTCCCGGTCATCAGGAGGAGCCAGGGCGGAGGCGCTACGTACCTCGATGGCGGTCAGGTCTTCTATCAGATCGTCGCCAAGGAGACGAAGGCTTACCCCACAGCCGTCGACGCCATGTTCAAGAGGCTCCTCACCGTCACGGTCGAGACATACAGGCGCCTCGGCGTCCCCGCCGAGTTCAAGCCGCTAAACGACGTCGTCGCCAACGGCAAGAAGGTGAGCGGCAACGGCGCAAGCATGAACGGCTCCACTTCGATCATGGTGGGCAACGTCATCGTCGACATGAACTACGACATGATGGCGCGCGTCCTCCGCGTCCCCGACGAGAAGTTCAGGGACAAGATGGCGAAGAGCATGAGGGACTGGGTCAGCTGCCTCAAGCGTGAGCTGCCCGACCCACCGGACGGCGAGGAGGTAAAACGCGTCTACACGAAGGCTTTTCAGGAGCTCCTCGGCGTTAGGCTCGCGAAGGCGGAGCCCACGGCGGAGGAGTGGCGCATATACGAGACGGAGACCAAGCCCCGCAACCTGAGCCGCGAGTGGCTATACATGGAGGCGCCCTACTCGACGCGTAAACCGGGGAGAGCCGTCAAGATAGCCCACGAGGTAAAGGTCATCGAGGCGGACCACAAGGCGGGCAAGCTCATCCGCGTGCGCGCCGAGACGAAGGGCGACGAGATACTCGACATAAGGATCACCGGCGACTTCTTCACCATCCCTAAGGAGGCGATATTCCACCTGGAGTACGCCCTCAAGGGCAAGCGCCTCGAAGAGGAGACACTGCGCGCCACCGTGAAGAGCTTCTATGAGGCTGAGAAACCGGAGATGCCCGGCGTGGGACCCGAGGACATGGTCCAAGCCCTCCTCAAGGTCAAGTCACTGCTCTAGAAGCCTAATCTAGGCATAGAGCTTCTTCTCGGCTCGATCAAGCTCCGCCCGAGACTCATCCAGCCTCCGGAGCCTCTCCGCGCGTCTCTTTTCCTGTTGTGCCAGAACCTTCCGGCGTGACCTCATCATCTTTTTGACTGCTTCGGGGGCGGGTCCGCCCTCTGTGTTTCTGCGTTTTAGGTTCTGGTACGGGTCGAGGGCGGACTTCAGCTCATTGGCTGATACTGTGAGTCTTCTGCCCGTCGCCTTCTCTGATGCCTCCTCCACCATCTCGGGGGTTATCTCCTCCGCCTTCACGCCTCTTTCTAGGGCGTTGATGACGACATCGACGATTATGTCGTGCGCCTGGCGGAAGGGTAGGCCGTGGTTTCGGACGAGGGTGTCGGCAAGGTCCGTGGCGGTTGTGAAGCCTTCCCTCAGGTTCTTCAACATGACCTCCTTCCTCGGCTTCAGGGNNCCGCCATTACGTTGGTGCTACCGACGGCTGTGTCGAGTGCGACGGGTTCGACGAGGAGGCGGTCGACGGTGTTCGTGTATGTTATTCCCTTGACTGAGGCGACGGCGGTGACGAGGTTGCCGATGGACTCGGCCGAGTACCCCTTTATGTACTCGAATTCGAGGGGGTTCTTCTTCTGGGGCATTATGCTGCTGGTGCCCGCGTAGGCCTCGTCGAGGTCTATCATGTTGTACTCGTCGCTGCTCCATATCTGGAGGTCCTCGGCGAGGCGCCCGATCTGGGTCATGTGTATGGCTATGGCTGAGGCGAGTTCGATGGCATAGTCGGTCGTGGCGACGGCGTCCGTCGTGTTCTCGCATAGGGCGTCGAAGCCGAGAAGCTTCATCATGCGGGTTCGGTCGACTTTCCAGCTCGTCCCGGCGAATGCCGCGGCGCCCATGGTGCTTAGGTTCGCGTGTTTGTAGGTGCCTTCGAGGCGCTCCACGGTGCGGGTGGCCGCCTCGACGTGTGCTAGGATGTAGTGTGCGAGTGTGACGGGCTGAGCTTGCCTGATGTGGGTGTATCCCGGCATGAGGGTGTCGACGTTCTCCTCAGCCTTCTCGATGAGTCGTTTCTGGAACTCGATGACGGCGCCGATGAGTCTCTCCGTCTGGTCGCGGAGGAAGATGCGGCGCTGCGCGTGCCCGAGGTCGTTACGGCTCCTCCCGATGTGCATCTTTCCGCCGACGTCCCCGACGCGTTTGATTAGCGCGGTCTCGGTCGACATGTAGCCGACGAGGCTCGCGTCGCGCTCCGCCTCCTTCTCAACGGCCTTGATCCCTCCGACGATCACCTTTGCCTCGTCCTTGGTGATGATGCCCTGCTCCGCGAGCATCACCGTGTGTGCCCTGTGGATCTGGACCTGTCCGTAGTAGCTGGCGACGTCGAAGCTCCGGGGGTTTCTCCTACTCCTGTTTAGCTCGGTTATTTCGGGTGCCTCGGCTTTTCGTGCCCTTCCGAATCGTTCCCAGTCGGGTTTGCTCATGGCGTTTCCGGGTAGTGTCTGCGTGGATTCTTTATATATGGTTGAGGGGGATGGGTCTCCCATGTTCGTCGAGAAGAGGTACAGGGTTGGCGAGGCGACGCTGAACTTCGCGGAGGGGCCGGCTGGGAACCCTCCCATGGTGTTGACGCACGGGTTGACGGACAGGTGGCAGTACTATCTTCCGATCCTGCCGGTGCTGGCTCAGCGCTGGCACGTCTACGCCCTCGACTTCAGGGGGCACGGGCGTTCCAGCAGGACGCAGCCCTACAGGTACAGGGACCACATCGCAGACACGATAGCCTTCATCGAGGGCTGCGTCGGGGAGCCCGTGGTGCTCTTCGGCTCATCCATGGGGGGTATGGTGGCGCTCATGGTGGCGGCTCGGCGCCCCGACCTCGTAAAGGCGGTCGTCTTCGGCGATTCCAGCATCAAGACAGACAGGACGCGCGCCGTGATGAGGGACTTCCACAGCTACTGGGCGGGGTGGGAGAAGCTCGCCGGCTACAAGGGACCCTTCAGCGAGTTGGTCCGGCTCGTCTCCGAGATGCCCGTCAGCGTCCCCGGGCAGGGCAAGAAGACCTACGGCGAGGGGCTCGACACCATCGCGCTGATGAACAAGGCGAACTACCTGCGCTTCGTCGACCCCGCCGTGCTGAGGGACTGGGCGGCGGGGGCGGAGGACGACGAGGCATACAACCGCGTCATCGACGGCTACGACCACGCGGAGCTGAAGAACATCAGGTGTCCCGTTCTGCTGATTCAGGGCAACCCAAAGAAGGGGGGCATATTCACGGATGAGGCTGTGGCCTTCGCCAAGGCGAACATCAGGGATCACTACCACGTCTACATACCCGAGTATGACCACAACCTCGGGCTCTACAGTTGGGACACCGGCAAGCTGCTTCAGGCTGTCAGCGCCTTCCTCGAGGCTCAACGGTAGCCGCTCGGGTTTTATACCCGCTTTTCCCCCACTCTCCTCGGTGTGTGTTCTTGGAGTTCATGGACGTTGTGAAGAAGCGGAGGAGCATTAGGAAGTATAAGCCGGACAGGGTGCCGAAGGCGGAGATTGAGTACGTTCTCGAGGCAGCCCGGCTGGCGCCGTCTTGGGCGAACAGGCAGTGTTGGCGCTACATCGTCGTCACCGACGAGGCGACGAGGAAGAGGATCACTATGACGGAGTGGGCGGCGAAGGCGCCCGTCGTGATAGTCGCCTGCGGGGACCCCTCGAAGGCCGGTAACAGGGACGGGAAGCCCTACTACATGCTCGACATGGGCATCAGCATGGAGCACCTTGTCCTCGCAGCGTCTGAGCATGGGCTAGGGACCTGCTGGCTGGGCGGGCAGTTCGACGAGAAGACGGTGCGCGAGGCGCTCGGCGTGCCAGAGAGCCACAGGATCGTCGCCATGACGCCCCTCGGGTACCCCGATGAGTCGCCCCCCGCGAAGGAGCGCAAGCCCCTCCCCGAGCTGGCGACCTGGGAGAAGTGGTGAGGCTAGAGAACCCTTTATTTTACGCCGCGTCACTTCTCATCCAATCTACTGACCCGCCAGATGGGTCTCTGGAGGCACTAAGATGAAGAGAAACGATTGGACGGACGAGCTTGAACGGTTCATATTCCAGAGGATGACCGCGTCTGGTATAGTGGGTCTCAGCATCGCGACTATTCGGGGTGGTGAGGTCAACTACCAGCGTGGCTTCGGTTTCCGCGACTTCGAGAAGGGTTCGAGCGCGACGCCGGAGACGATCTTCTGCATCGGGAGTGTGACTAAGAGCTTCACGGCGCTGGCTGTCATGCAGCTATGCGAGGCGGGGAAGCTGAGCCTCGACGACCCTGTGGAGAAGTGGCTCGACTTCAAGGAGCGCCCCATGGGGGAGAAGGTGCTTGTGAAGCACCTGTTGAGCCACACGAGCGGCTTATCGGCGCTGGGCTACGCGGAGGCGACGCTCGCGGCGGTGACGGACAAGCCGGACATATGGCTCCCAATCGCTGACGCGGATGATCTCCTCATATTCATGAGGGGGGCGGAGGATTGGGCGCTCGCGAAGCCGGGGGAACGGCACGCGTACTTGAACGAGGGCTACATCCTACTCGGAGCGATAATCGAGAAGGCTTCAGGGATGTCGTACTCGGAGTACCTCGACGAGAAGGTTCTCACCCCCCTGCACATGTATAGGAGCAGCTTCGAAGAGGAGGATGTCGAGGGGGACGAGGACCTCGCGGTTCCCTACATCACAAACAGCGCCGGGGGGAAGACGGCGACGCGGTACCCTTACGGGCAGATGATTAGCGACGGTGGGCTGATGAGCAGCGCCTCCGACATGGCGAACTACCTGCGTATGCTTCTTGGGCGGGGCGCCTTCGAGGGGAACAGGCTCGCGTCCGAGGAGTCGGTCGAGGCGATGTGCTCGCCGGCGATCAAGATGTTGGAGGAGCCCGTGAACGGCGTCGATTACCGCTACTATGGCTACGGGCTGAGGATCAAGGACAACTTCCTCGGCCACCGCCTAGTGCAGCACTCCGGGAGCGTCTTCGGGTCGAGCGCATACATGAACTTCATCCCAGACGCGGGTGTGGGCGTCGCGATCCTCGCCAACGGTGGGTATTTCCTCGAGGACATGGGGGAGTACGCGGCGGCGTTGCTGCTTGGGAAGGACCCGATGGATATCCCCTCCTTCAAGAGGGGGAGGATTCTCGAGTCGCTCGCGGGCACGTACAGGTCTTTCAAGGACACTTCCTCTTACAGGGTGCTTAGGAGTGGCGGCGTGTTGCAGCTCGAGCAGAGGTGGGGTGAGAGGGTGTTCACCACGCCGATGATTCCCGTGGATATTGAGGGTCCTGTGAAGGTGTTCAACACGTTTGGGACGGACACGGTGACGCCGGCGGAGTTCTTGGTGAGGGACGGGGAGAAGTACTTCGTCTACGAGAGGAACCTCTGCAGGCGCGTCGGGGCGCCGTAGGTTCGTGGCCTGCTGCATACGGTGAGCGATTTTTTGCTCTGGGCTGGTAGTTGTTTTATCTCCTGAGCGTCCCTTTTTGCTTGGTTTCATTGATAGTGGATATGCACGCCCACGTCTTCACGGCGGAGGCGTTGGCGGCGGTTGACCGGAGGTATAGGAAGTATGCTCCTCAGTTGAGGGTGGAGGCTGGGAGGCACGTCATAGTGACGGGGGACCGGTCGAGCGGGCCGATGCCCTATATGCCCGGCTTCGGCGACGTCGATGAGCGGCTCGCTGAGATGGGTAAGACGGGCGTAGATGTGCAGGTCGTGTCCGTGACTCCTGGGAACTTTTGCTACGACGCGCC